>JAHIWE010000103.1 GCA_018816105.1 bacterium
AATAAAAAATATTAAAATATTATCTGCTTATCATCAATACTTTGCTGTTAAAAAAGCAGTAGATTCAACAGTAAAATCAATAATAGAAAAATCAAAAAAAGCAGGTCTTATCTGGCATACACAAGGAAGTGGAAAATCCCTTTCGATGGTATTTTATACCGGATGTATTGTAAAAGAGATAAAAAACCCAACAGTTATAGTTTTGACAGATAGAAATGATTTGGATGAACAACTTTTTTCAACTTTTTCAAAAGCAAAAGATATATTAAGACAAACACCAATTAGTATAAAAGATAAAGATGATTTAAGAGAAAAACTAAATCGACAAAGTGGTGGAGTTTTATTTACAACTATTCAAAAATTTGCACTAAAAGATGATGAGACACAAATAGATTGTTTAAGTGATAGAAGAGATATTATCCTAATAGCAGATGAAGCCCATAGAAGCCAATACGGATTAGATGCAAAAGTAGATAGTAAAACTGGAAAAGTAACTTATGGTTATGCAAAACATATAAGAGATGCACTACCAAATGCTACTTTTATTGGATTTACAGGAACACCAATAGAAAATAGTGATAAATCCACAAGGGAAATCTTTGGTGAAGAAGTTGATGTTTATGATATGACTCAAGCTGTAGAAGATGGCTCAACTGTAAAAATATTTTATGAAAGCAGAATTGCAAAACTAAAACTTGATAATGAAGTATTAAAAGCTATAGATAAAGAGTATGAAAAACTAGAAGATGAAGGTGCACAATCTGAACTACTAGACCAATCAAAAAGAGAGTTTACAAAACTTGAAGAGATTGTGGGAGATTCTCATAGATTGGAGATGTTAGCACTTGATATAGTAACTCACTATGAAGATAGAGAGATTATTTTAGCTCCTAAGTTTTTGGATAAAGCCATGATAGTTTGTATGAATAGAAAAATAGCTGTAAAACTATATGAACAAATAATCAAAATCCGTCCATCATGGGAAAACAAAGATTTAGATAAGGGAAAAATAAAAGTCATAATGACTACAAATCCAAGTGATGATGAAATCCTAAAACAACATGAAACAAGTAAAGATGATAGAAATTTTTTAGCAAAAAGAATAAAAGACACCCAAGATGAACTAAAAATTGTAATTGTTGTTGATATGTGGCTTACTGGATTTGATGTACCATCAATGAGTACAATGTATATAGATAAACCAATGAAATCACATAATCTTATGCAAGCAATAGCAAGAGTAAATAGAGTTTTCAAAGATAAAATAGGTGGATTGGTTGTAGATTATATTGGGATTATGAGTTCATTAAGAGATGCACTTCAAACTTATACAAAAAGAGATGAAGATAAAATTGAGTTAAATCTTGATGGTGTTTATCATAAACTTGAAGATAATTTGGATTATCTACGAAAACTATTTGTAGGTCTTGATTATAGTGCTTTTTTTCATGGAAGCGATAAAGATAGATTGTATTTAATAGGTGAGGGTGTAGAAGAAGTTTTAGCTTTGAGTTATGGGGAAGAAGAAATAAAAAAAGAGTTCAATAAAAAAGTTAGTGAACTAAATGCTTCTCAAACACTTTGTAACTCTTTGTTAGATGATAAAACAAAACTTGAAATCGCATACTTTAAAGCTGTAAGAAGTGCTTTATTGAAACTTGATGGAAAAGAGTTTGACCTTCAAAAAATAAATCAAAGGGTTTTATCTCTTGTTCAAAACTCTATTCAAAAAGATAGTATCTTAGAGTTAAATGATATTTTAGGTATCAAACAAAGTGAACTTGATATTTTTAATGAAGATTTTTTAAATGAAATAGCTTCAATGAAAAGAAAAAATATAGCCTTAGAACTTCTAAAAAGACTTTTAGGAGATAAGATAAAAGGCTATGAGAGAACAAATATAGTTCAAAGTGAGAAATTCTCAATCTTAATGGCAGAGATAATGAACAAATACAATAACAAAGCTATTACAAATGCTGAGGTTATAGATGAACTTTTAAATATGTCAAAAGATATGATGAAAGACTTTTTAAATGGAAATGAACTAGGTCTTAGTGATGAAGAAAAATCTTTTTATGATGCCTTGACAAAGTTTGAAGGTGTAAAAGATGTTATGAAAGAAGAGATTTTAAAAGAACTTGCAATTGAACTTACAAAAAAGATTCAAAATTCAAAAACAATAGATTGGCAATATAAAGACAATGCCAGAGCAAAAATGAGAAGTGAAGTAAAACGACTTCTTAAGAAATATGATTATCCACCAAAAAATGCTTTGGAAGCTTTGGCTATTGTTATACGACAAGTTGAAATAAGTTGTTCTAAAAATACCTAAGTGTTGATAAATATTTATACTCTCTTTAGACTTTTTGGGTTAAACTATTTAAAATGAATACATATTCATGAAAATAGTTTAAAACAAAAGGAAATAATATGTGTAAAGATTGCGGTTGTACAATAGCAGGACAAGAACACCACCATCATCATGATGTTCATGAACATGGACTTGTTCATGACCATGATCATCCTCATGACAATATGGATTACAGTAGTAATCACCAAGCAGCACATGAAACTTTGAACCATAATCCACAATTAAACGATGCAAAAACAATTTCTGTTATTAAAAAAATTCTTGATAAGAATGACCATGAAGCATCACATAATAGAGCTCATTTTGATAATCATAAAGTTTTAGGAATAAATCTTATGTCAAGCCCAGGAAGTGGTAAGACTACACTTTTAGAAAATATAGCTGATATGGTAAATTTTAGGTTTGCAGTAGTTGAGGGTGACTTAGAAACTTCAAGAGATGCAGATAGATTAAAAGCAAAGGGAATTGAAGCTGTTCAAATCCAAACTGGAAGTGCTTGTCACTTAGATGCTTTTATGGTTCATAAAGGTTTGCACGATATTTCTTTGAATGATATAGATGTATGTTTTGTGGAAAATGTAGGAAATCTTGTATGTCCGGCTTCTTATGATGTGGGAACTCATTTAAATATCGTTCTTGTTTCAGTTCCTGAAGGAGAGGATAAGATAGTTAAATATCCTGTAATGTTTAGAACAGCTGATTTAATCCTTATTACAAAAACAGACTTACTTCCATATTTTGACTATGATGTGGAAAAAGAAAAACAAGAAGCAAGAAAACTAAAACCAAATGTAGATATTTTAGAAGTAAATATTAAAGATAAACAATCACTTCAAAATGTAATTGATTGGATTAATTTCAAAAGAAAGATGAGATAGAGATATGTGTTTATCAATACCTTCAAAGATAAAAAGTATAGATACTGAAATGAATACTTGTGTTGTTGATACTATGGGAGTTGAAAGAAGTGCAAGTTTAGATTTGATAGACCAAGATGTGGTTGTTGGGGATTATGTACTTATTCATATTGGATTTGCTATGAATAAAATAGACGAAGTTGATGCTCTAGAGTCGTTAAAAGTATATATAGAAATCATAGATAAAATGGAAGAACAAGACAGGTTGGATGCTATTGAAGAAGCTGAAAACTGCCCAAATAGATAGGCATATTATGGAAAAAGAACTACAGCTAAAAGATTTGTATGATGGGTTTAGAGATGCAAAAACAATTAAAGCATATCAAAAAATCATCCAAGAAGATGCAAAAAAACTAGGGCGTGATATAAATATTATGGAAGTTTGTGGTGGACACACTCATACTATTATGAAATATGGACTTCCTCAACTTCTTCCTTCTAATATCAAGTTTATTCATGGTCCTGGTTGTCCTGTTTGTATTATGCCAAAAGAGAGAATAGACCACGCATATATACTTAGCTTACAAGAAAATGTGATTCTTGTAACTTTAGGAGATATGATTAAAGTTCCAGGGAGTAAGGGAAGTTTACAAGATGCTAGAAGCAAGGGCGCTGATGTAAGGTTTGTTTACTCTCCCATGGACTGTATAAAAATAGCAAATGACAATCCAAATAAAAGAGTTGTCTTTTTTGCAATAGGATTTGAAACAACAACTCCAATGACAGCGGCACTACTTGAAGCAGTTGTAAAACAAGATATTAAAAATATAGCTTTTCATATAAACCATGTAACAGTTCCTGAAGTAATGCGTGAACTAATAGATAGTAGGGATGAACATGTGGATTCTTATAACAATAGAATAGATGCTTTCTTAGGCCCTTCTCATGTAAGCGTTATTAGTGGAAGTAAGATATATGAAGAGTTTCCACGAGATTATAAAAGACCTGTAGTTGTATCTGGTTTTGAACCAGTTGATGTAATGCAGGCAATTTCTATGATATTAAAACAGTTTGTTGAAAATAGATGTGAGTTAGAAATAGAGTATAAAAGATTAGTCTCTTATGATGGGAATAAAAAAGCACAAGACTTGATGAGTAAATATTTTACAAAATCTATGTTCAAATGGAGAGGTTTAGGAAATATACCTGAAAGTGGATTAGAGCTAAAAAATGAGTTTGCGAAATATAATGCAAAAGTCATTTATAAAGATGTTCTACCACTTGAAGAGATAGAAGACCATAAACTTTGTATTTGTGGAGATATTCTAAGAGGAATAGCAAATCCACCAGATTGTACAATTTTTGGAAATGCCTGTAAACCTACTAAACCTATTGGTTCTTGTATGGTAAGTAGTGAGGGTGCTTGTGCGGCGTATTATAAATATGGAAATTTGATTTAAAACATCATCTTTTTGTGAAACTCTGCGTTGGAAATCAAAAATTAAATACTCACTTACTATTTGTAAGCTCCTATTTGATTTTTTATTTCCGCCTTGATTTTCCCTAAAAATCTAATATTTAAAATTAAATTATTATTGATTTAGTATTTAAAAATAAGTACTTTTAATATACAATTAATACGACCAATGTTAAAATACTAAAAGTACTAAAAAATAAATACTAAAGGTATATATATGAAATCACCATTTCCTTATGAAACTATTGCAAATAGTTCTACTTTTTATGGAAGAGATAAAGAGATAGAAGATATTAAAAAGTTTTTTAAAACATCAAATAATATTCTTATACATTCAAAAAGAAGAATGGGTAAAAGCACACTTATTCAAGAACTTTTTAGAAGAGTAGATAAAGAGTATATTTGTATCTATTGTGATATTTTTGATATTACTTCTAAAGAGGATTTTGCAAAATTATTATTAAAAGCTATATCAAATGTGGAACAAAATGATTTTAAAGATATGTTCAAAAAATTTAGCAATATATTTAAAAGAGTTAGAGTAGAACCATCATTTGATCCAAATAGCTCAAAGTTTTCTTTAAAACCAGTAGTTAGTACTCTTAGTTTTGAAGAAATGATGGAAGATTTTTTTAGAGCCTTAGATGAGTTGCAAAAAGAAAAAAACATAGTATTTGCAATAGATGAATTTCAACAAATATCTTTAATCAACGATGTTAAATTAGACGCAATTTTAAGAAAAGAGATACAAAAAAGTAGCGATATATCTTGGATATTTTTAGGTTCAAAAAGACATCTTTTAACTTCGCTATTTGAATATAAAGCACCATTATATGAAATGGCA
>JAHIWE010000104.1 GCA_018816105.1 bacterium
CAAATTGGGAGTTACATTTTCATTGGATGATTTTGGAACAGGATATTCTTCACTTGTTTATCTTAAACAATTACCTATAAGACAAATAAAAATTGATCAAAATTTTGTACAAGGGATGATTCATAATCAAAATGATTTAAGTATAGTAGAAGGTATTATTACTCTTTGTAAAGCTTTTCATCTAAATGTTATAGCAGAAGGTATTGAAACAACAGAACATATAGAAATTTTATTAAAACTTGGTTGTGAGTTTGGACAAGGATATAAAATAGCACATCCAATGTCACCAAAAGTTATTTCTAAATGGATAAAAGAATATTAAGCTAATTTTCTATATTAAAACAAGCCAAATCCAAGCTAAAAAACCATTTATTAGGTCTATCTTTAAATAAGGTGCTATAATCCTTACAAAATAAAATCAAACGATTAACCTAAGGAATCAAATGGCTACAAAAGCTACTATCTTCAAATCATTTTTAAATATTGCAAATATGGATTCACACTATTACAATGAACATAATTTAACAATTGCTCAACACCCTTCAGAAACGGATTTACGTTTAATGGTTCGTGTTATTGCTTTTGTTTTAAATGCTAGTGAGGATTTAATGTTTTGCAAGGGTATTGATGAGGATAATGAGCCTGACTTATGGGAAAAAGATTATGGTGATGATATCACTTTATGGATAGATTTAGGACAACCTGATGAAAAACGTATAAAAAAAGCTTGTGGTAGGGCTGAAAAAGTAATTATTTATACATATCAAGAAGGTATGGCTGATGCTTGGTATAAAAGTATGGAAAAAGTAATTAAAAGATTTAAAAACTTAACAGTGATTCATCTTGATATAAATGGAGATATAGAAGCTTTAGCTCAAAGAGGTATGAATTTACAGTGCAATATAACAGATAATGAACTTACTTTAATAAGTGATGATAAAAGTGTAATAATTACAAAAAAAGATAGGAATTAATCTATCTTTTTATGAGATTTTTAAGATTACTTAATAAATCTCTGTCTAATTTCTTCATCACTTAATTCTTGATTTTCTTCATTTAAAAAACCGTAATAAAAAGTATCAGTTTCTAAGGCAACTTCAATAAGTAAAATATTTTTATCAGGATAGTTTTTTGCAAACTTTTCTATTGCTTCAATTGCAGAATTATCCCAATATTTTTCTATCTCATCATTATTTCCTACATCACAAAACAAACAATCTTCACACATTGAAAAAAGATACTTTCCTGCACCTTCATATATTTCAAAAGAGTTATTTTCATTATCTAATTTTTCATTTGTAAATGGGCAGTATAAACTAAATTTTCCCATAGTTTTAGGTTTAATTATAACCTTATTCATAAACAATCCTTGCATACTAATTTATTTGATATTTGAATTATACTATTTTAAAACAACTTTTATATCTTTCATACTTTTAAAATCAATAAACTCATTTAAAATGGATACAAGTTGTATGACCTCACTATTTTTCATTCTAATACATCCACTTGATTCATAAGAACCTATGGTTTTTTCATCAATAGTCCCATGTATTCTAAAAGTTTCTTTCCCATCAACCCTATGGGTTAAATTTATCTTAGCTGAACCCATATAGTTAAGCTTATCACCACCTGGAACAACCAAAGGAAGAGTTATCCCTCTTTTTTTAAAACTTTCAATTGTATCTTGGGTTGGATACCAAACAGGGTTTAATGCAATTGAAGTTACACTACCCTCCCCTAGAGGTTTTTTTATACTTTTTTTTGCAGTTGAAACTTTATAAGTTTTAAGAACTTTAACTCCATGTTTACCCTTTCCTCTTACATTCATCGTATTATTTGAAGAATCAACTTCAATTATAAGATTATCGAAATATGCATAATCTGATAAGAGATTATCCACTTTTCGAATAGGAGCTAAAGAAGGAGTATATTTATCAATTATTACAGAACCAAATGATTTAAATTCCTCTGATAATTTCAACTCATCTAAAAATTTAATTTCATCAAAAAGAGATGTTTTTTCTTTTGTTTTATTGTATAAATCAATATATTTAAAATCTTTTTTATTAATATTTTTTAATTCATATTGATGTTTTCGTATAAATGGATTTTGTTTTTTTACAAAATCTGAAGATTCATCTAAAAAGCTTTTTGCTTTTGAATATTCTTTAAATGAACCTAAAAATGTTCGATATTTTTGACTCTGTTCTTTTACAATAAAAATATCTGAAGTGTTGGTTTTTTTTATACTATTTTTACAATTAAGTGCATTTTCCAAAGTACTAGTTGTACAAACACATATGGAATATGTTTGTACTTCATTTGAAGATAATAAAGTTTTTAAAATAAGTATTATAAATAAAAATCTAAACATAAATTAATCAATAAAATTAGTTTAAAATATCTATAATTTCTCTTGTTTTTCTTGATATTCTATAAACCCTATCTTTGATTCTATAAAGATCTGTATTTTTAATATTTTCATATTTATTTGTATTAATCATAGAACCACTATTTAAAAAATCCAAAGCAGCTATTTGACCTTTTAATTTGCCATTTACTTTTGCCACTTGTTTTTGTGATTTATCTACTTTTTTTTCTGCATTATTTTTTGTA
>JAHIWE010000105.1 GCA_018816105.1 bacterium
ATAATTGTACTTTTGTAAAGTGTGATTTTTCTAAAAGTATTTTTTCTTCTTGTAAGTTTACAGAGTGTGTTTTTATTAACTGTGATTTATCTTTGAGTACTTTAAAAAATTGTGTTTTTAATGATGTTATTTTTAAAAACTCAAAACTTATTGGTATATCTTGGAGTAATTGCAAAGAGCCTTATGAAGTGAAGTTTGAATCATGTAATATTTCTCAAAACTCTTTTCATCTTATGGATTTGCGACAAATGAAGTTTATTAATACGCTTATTAAAGATTGTGGTTTTGAAGAGTGCAATTTAGAAAAGGCACTTTTTGATAATTGTGATTTAGAATTAACTGCTTTTATAAATAATAACCTAAAAAAAGCCAATTTTGAAACATCAAAAAACTACCTAATTGACCCAAAACAAAATGATTTATCAAAAGCACAATTTTCTCTTCCTGAAGCTTTGAGTTTTTTATCTTTACTGCCTATACAAATAAAATAATAAAAATTACCATATTATGTATAATTTTAACACATTTCTAAATTGCTATGTGTTATTATGCCCCACATTTATTTTATAAAAATAATTTTGATTTTAGGAGAGTTATGAAGAGTTTTATGGTTTTTTTTATCTTATTTATTCAGCTTTTTGCTGAAAATAAAGATTTTGATATGTATAAAAAAGAGACAAAAAAAGAAGGGAATACTCTTTTAATAATTGGTGGAATTCATGGTGATGAGCCAGGTGGTTATTTTGCTCCTGCTTTTTTAGAAAAATATTATAAGATAAAATCTGGAAATCTTTGGATAATACCAAATATAAATGGTCATAGCATCATGGCAAATAGTAGAGGAATTTATGATGATATGAATAGGAAATTTAGTCTTATTGATAAAAATGATCCAGATTATAAAGTTGTTACTAGAATAAAAGATATAATTCTTGATAAAAAAGTTGATTTAGTTTTAAATTTACATGATGGACATGGTTTTTATAGAAATAAATATGAAAATGCAATTTTTAATCCAAATGCTTGGGGACAAGCAACTATTATTGACCAAGAAAAAATAAATGGTCTTGAAAAATTTGGTAATTTAGATGAAATTGCAAGCCAAGTTACAAGTGCTTTAAATAATGATAATTTATTTAAAGACTATCACTCTTTTGGGGTAAAAAATACTGAAACAAAATTCAAAGATGAGCAACAACAACTATCTCTTACTTTTTTTGCAGTAACTCATAATAAACCAGCTTTTGCCATAGAAACTAGTAAAAATATTACCGATTTGACTCATAAGGTAATTTATCAATTAAAATCAATAGAAGAGTTTATGAATATTATGCATATTGAATTTGAAAGAGATTTCGATATGAATAATTATGATGATATACAAAAAAAGATTTTTGATTTTGGAACAGTTAAAATCAATGATAATATTGCTTTTGATTTGAGTGATATTAAAAAAACAACAAGATTTGTTCCTTTAAAACAAGACAAAAATGATTTTAAATTTGAACATACTTTAGGTACTGTAAAATTTAAAGATAATGTTTATGAACTATATATAGGAAATATCAACGTATCAAATTTCTATCCTCAAGTTTTTGAATTAGCAAAAACAAAAGAGAAAATTAAAATTGAAGTTGATGGAAAAGTTATAGAAACAACTTTTGCAAAACAAGTAGATATCAAAAATGAGTTTAAAATTCTAAAAAGTAATTTTAGGGTAAATATTATTGGATTTAGTAAATCAGGACTTGATAGTGAAGATGGAGTTTTAATAAAAGAAGAAGATATTTTGGATAATTATTCTGTTGATAATAGTAAAACAAAATATAGAGCAGAGTTTTATAAAGATGGTAAATTTTATGGAATGATAGTTTTAAATTTTTCAAAGGATAAAAATTGAGTAAAATAGACGTAAAAAAAGAGTTTGCCATTGTTATTAGAAATGCTAAGATAACAGCATTTATATTTTTTATCTTGTTAACACCAAATATAGTTATTCAAGTAAAAGGTTTAGAAGAAATTCTTGGATTATCAAAAGATATATGGTTCAACGCAGCAGTTGCTGGGTTTATAATTTATTTAGCATATGTATATTTTTTATGGAAATGTCCTAGTTGTAAAGAGTATCCTGGACGTGGGTGGTTTAGAAAGAACTGTGAAAAATGTGGAGTTGAATTAAGCTAAATAAAAAGAGGAGAAAATCCTCTTTTATCTCTACTTTGTTTTTGGTGTACATTTTTTACTAATAATACACACAGGACAAAAATCTGCAAGTCCAGCAATCAATGGAATTACTCCTAGGTAAAACCAAGGATTATCCAATAAAAAACCAGTAGCTATTAAAGCTAAACCTAAAACTATTCTAAATGGTCTACAAAAACTTCTAAATTTATCAAATTTATTCATAATAATTCCTTCTTTAAAAAATCAATTATTATATAACTAAACTTAATGTTATATAAATAAGTATTTCTTATATATTAAAAAGTTTTCTATAATTCTCTTCTAAAGGTGTTTTATCTTTATAATCAATGATTTCACCGATTTGGATTTCTATTTTTAAACCTTTTGTTCGATTATTTATAGCATCTTTTAAAATCTCATTGGCATTTGTTTTTATAAATACTGGAAATATTGGAAGTCTATTTTTAATTGCAATTAATCTAGCTCCATCTTTGAAGGTACTCAAAGGAGTATTTTCTTTGTTTCTAGTTCCTTCTGGAAAAATAAATATTGAATCACCATCATTTACAACTTCTTTTGTATCTTTAAAAAATGATGACATATTTGCAGCTTCTCTATCTAGTAAAATTGAGTTTGCATTTCTTGTAAATGTTCCAAAAAACAAAGAGTTATAAAGCTCTTTTTTTGACACCCAAAAACCATGAATTGGTGAATTTTTTAAGGCAATTTCAATTATTAAAGGATCTATAATACTTCTGTGATTTGATATTAATAAATATTTTCCATCTCTTGGAATATTTTGTTTATTTATTACTTCAATCTCTATATTTAGTTTTGATAATAAAGTTTCAGAATATTCTATTCTTAATGCTTTTTTCTCTTTTTTATCTTTTGCTTTTTTTAGTTTAAATCCATATTTATTTGTTAGGTATGTAGCATAAATGGCCATGCTAATTTGTTTTAAGTTCAAAATCGTCCTATATATATTTTTTTCGTGATTATATCTAATTATATTGAAGTAATAATAATTTTGCTACTTTTAGAATAATTTATATACAATAAGCAAAAATATTTACAAATCGGGGCTTTTTTGAATAACTATAAATTTTTAAAATTAATTATCATTTTCTTTTTGTTTTTTTCTACATATTGTTTTGCACATGGTATGTCTGAAAATGAAAAACAAATTATACTTGAAGGAGGGAATCTTCATTATATTTATATAGGTGCTATTCATATGCTGTGGGGGTATGATCATTTACTTTTTGTTTTAGGGATAGTCTTTTTTCTAAAAACATTTAAAGATATTGTTAAATATATCACTGCTTTTACCTTTGGGCACAGTATTACACTTGTTTGGGCTACTTTTAATTCTATAGCAATTAACTATTATTTAATTGATGCAATTATTGCATTAAGTGTTTGTTATATTGGATTTGTAAATTTAAATGCTTTGAAAAAAGGTTTAACAAACAGTTCAAATATGATTTTTGTAATTTTTATATTGGGATTAATTCATGGTTTAGGACTGTCTACAAGATTACAGCAACTTTCACTTTCTAAAGATGATTTATTATTAAATATTCTTTCATTTAATCTAGGAATAGAACTAGGGCAAATAATGGCACTTGTTGTGATGTTGTTTTTTATAAATATTATTAGAAAATTAAATAGTTTTAAAGCTATTTCTTTTTTTCTTAACTATTTTTTGATTATTGCAGGAGTATATTTTTTCTCTATGCAAGTATATGAGTATAAACAAAATATTTCCAATGAAACAGTGCTTGTAACAGATAATAATGCCCAAGAAATAAAAATCATAATTCCAGCTCATGGTGAAAAAGAGTATAAATTTAGAAAAAGTTAGAACAGCGGTTAAATGGTGTAAAGAAGCAAGAATAGAGACAAGGGGATTATTTATGTTTGGAAATCTCGGAGAGAACAGACAGACAATGGAAGACACAATAAATTTTGCGAAGAGTCTTGATTTGGACACAGCTACATTTCATATAACAATTCCATTCCCAAATACAGATTACTGGAAAATTGTAAAAGCCGAGGGGGAAATTTATCCAAAAAATTATCGTG
>JAHIWE010000106.1 GCA_018816105.1 bacterium
ACTTGAATTACTGAGAACAACACTTATATGCATTCCCAACAGGGACGTTGGGAACGAGGAAAACGCGGAAAAATATTTACTTGTACTTTTTCATCTATTGTAATCCTTTTGACCAAATTGTTTTTACTACACCCCAAACTGTATGTTCAATTTTAATTGGAGATTCATCAAAAGAATATAGTATGGCACTAAAAGTAATTTGGCATTCATAATCATCATATTGAAATGGTACATTTATTTTTTTAAGTTCAAACTCTATATAGTTCCTATCATTCTGTATTTCAAAAGGAGAATCGACGCTAGTTACAAAATTAAATGTATGAGTACCAATTTCATTTGCAGAAATTTTCCAATTGACATCTCTTAAATCACTTATTGAAAATGGCCATGAATTTTCAAACATAACAATAGGAGTATAATGTAGATTCATCATCTTTTGTCTATTTCCATATGATTGAACTGTTGCTGTACTAAAATAAATATTTATGTCATGATGAAGGTTAAAATTTCCACTTTTCAATATAAACTGTCCTTATAATATTGGTTTAATTATCGATTAAATAGTAAAATTGGCTTTTGAGAAATTATGCTATAAATCAATTGTTAATTCTAAATAGCATTTCAGACATTCCAGTTTTTTATCGTTCCAAGTTTTAGATTGAAAATACATACTCAAATTCAATAGTTTCAATCATTTCTTTTTATATAGTATGCTTATTGTGGCAAGCATTTATTCTAAATGTATTATATACAAGATAGTCTAATAATGAATAAATAACTATAGAAACTAAACCGACATATACTTCCGAATAATCTCATCACTAAGTTGCCCTATTTCTCCATTCGCAACAACACTTCCTCTATCAAGTACATAAAAATCATCACCATGACGTCTAGCAAATGGAAGTTTTTGCTCTACTAACATTACTGTTATTTGCTCTTCTTTTGTAAGATAGTCTATAACTTCTCCTATTTGAGCTACGATATTTGGTTGGATTCCTTCACTTGGTTCATCTAGGATTAGAAAATTTGGGTCGATACATAAGGCTCTTGCAATTGCTAGTTGTTGTTGTTGCCCTCCGCTTAAATCTCCACCTTTTCTTTTTTGCATATCTTTTAAAACGGGAAATAACTCATAGATTTTATCTGGAACTTTTGAGATTTTATTTCTATTTGCCATTACTCCAATTTGAAGATTTTCTAAAACAGTTAGTTGTGAAAAAATCTCTCTTCCTTGTGGAACATAACCTATTGCAATACTTGCTCTTTTGTGGTCAGCTAGTTTTGAAATATCTTGCCCATCATAAATGATTTGGCCATCTTTGATAGGAAGTAATCCCATTATTACTTTACTAAGTGTTGTTTTACCAACCCCATTTCTTCCCATAAGACAAGTGCATCTACCTTTTTTTATCTCTAAATCCAAATCCCATAAAGTGTGACTTTGTCCGTAAAATTGGTTTATTTTTTCTATTTTTATCATCATTATTCCCCTAGATACACACGTCTAACTTTTTCATTGTTTTGTATTGCGTCCATATTACCTTCTGCTAATACTGAACCCTCGTGTAAAACCGTTACTTTTGAAGCGATACTTCTTATAAACTCCATATCATGTTCTACAACCACAACTGCATTTTCTTTTGATAAACTTGTCAAGATTTCTGCTGTTTTTTCCACTTCTTGTGGTGTCATTCCTGCAACTGGTTCATCTACTAGTAATAGTTTTGGTTCTTGCATTATTAACATTCCGATTTCTAACCACTGTTTTTGACCGTGTGATAAGATTCCAGCTTCCATCTTGTAAAGTTCTTTTAAACCTATTAGTTTCATAGTCTCTTCGATTTTATCTTTTTGCTCACTTCTTAACTTTGAAAAAAGTGTTTTGAAAAATCTTTTATCATCTTTCATAGCAAGCTCTAGATTTTCAAAAACTGTATGGTTTTGAAAAACTGTTGGTTTTTGAAATTTTCTTCCAATTCCAATTTGGGCAATACTTGGCTCATCCATTGAAAGTAAATCAACAGCTTCTCCAAAAATCACATCTCCCTCATCGGGTTTTGTTTTTCCTGTTACCACATCCATCATAGTTGATTTTCCAGCTCCATTTGCTCCAATAATACATCTTAGTTCTCCATAATTTATAGAAAAACTAAGATTATTTAAAGCCTTAAATCCATCAAAACTAACACTCACTCCATCAACTAGAAGTATTCTACTTCCAATTTTAAGCTCACCTATATTTTGTTCATTTTCATGTTTTAATAGTTTCATTATGAAGCCTTTCTTACTTTTGAATTTATTTTACTAATAAGTCCAACCACACCAGCAGGAAGATATAAAGTTACTACAACAAATAATCCACCAAGTGCATATAACCAAACTTCAGGAAGTGCAGAAGTAAAATATGTACTTGCAAAACTAACTAACATTGCTCCAATAATTGCTCCGTATAAAGTCCCTCGTCCTCCAATAGCAACCCAAATAACAAGCTCAATTGAAAATAGTGGTGAAAATACACCTGGATTTATGATTCCAACTTGTGGCACATAAAGTGCTCCTGCGATTCCAGCTAGTATTGCTGAAACAACAAAGATAAAAAGTTTGTATTGTTCTACTTTATATCCTAGGAATCTCACCCTACTTTCAGCATCTCGAATAGAAATAACAACTCGTCCAAGTCTTGAATTTATAATAAATCTACAAATCAAATATCCTAAAGTCAAAGATAAAAAAGTGATGATTAAAAGCCCTACTCTTGTAGTATCAGCAGATAGATCAAAGCCTAAAATATCTTTAAAATCCGTAAGACCATTGTTTCCACCAAATCCCATATCATTTCTAAAAAATGCTAACATAAGTGCATAAGTCATAGCTTGAGTTATGATAGATAGATATACTCCTGTAACTCTTGATTTAAATGCAAACCATCCAAATACGAAAGCTAAAAGTGCAGGAACAAACATCACCATCAAAAAAGCAAATAATGGATTATCAAAACCATACCAAAACCAAGGTAACTCTTTTAAATTCATAAACACCATAAAATCTGGAAGTTCAGGATTTCCATAAACACCCCTATCACCAATTTGTCTCATTAGATACATAGCAAGTCCATATCCACCAAGGGCAAAAAATGCACCGTGACCAAGACTTAAAACTCCTAAATATCCCCAAACCAAATCAAGTGCAAGTGCCAAAAGTGCAAAAGCTAGATATTTTCCTAAAATCGTAACTGTAAAAGTTGAGATATGAAAAATTGAACTTTCCGGAATAAATAAGTTACAAAAAGATACTACAAACACTACAAATGCAAGTGTTGATAATACAATTTTTCCACCTTTGTCATTTTCTAAAATTTTTAATACTAAAGATTTATTTTTCATATCTTAATCCTGTGCATCTCGACCTTTTTGAGGAAATAATCCTCTAGGTCTTTTTTGTATAAATAAAATGATAAATACCAAAATCAATACTTTAGCTAAAACAGCACCGGCAAGAGGTTCGATAAATTTATTTATCTCTCCAAGTGTAAATGCAGCGATTAGCGTTCCCCATAAATTACCAACTCCACCAAAAACAACAACCATAAAACTATCAACTATATAAGCTTGTCCAAGATTTGGCCCAACATTTGTTAGTTGTGAAAGTGCAACTCCAGCAACTCCCGCGATTCCTGAACCTATTCCAAAAGTAGCAGCATCTATGAAACTTGATTTTATTCCCATAGCTCGTGCTATTGGTCTGTTTTGAGAAACAGCTCGCACCTTTAATCCTAAAGATGTTTTTTTCATCACATATAAAATCGCAAAGAAAACCATCAATGCAAAAACTACGATATATAATCTGTTGTAAGTCAAAGATAAAGCTTGATTTACTTCCAATGCCCCACTCATCCAAGATGGAGTTTTAACCTCTTGATTTAGTGGTGAATAAATAGTTCTTACGATTTGTTGTAAAACTAAACTCACCCCAAAAGTGGCAAGCAGTGTTTCAAGTGGTCTTCCATATAAATGACGAATTACCAATCTTTCAATTAAAATTCCAACTAATCCACTTACAATAAACGCAGCAGGAATTGCGATGATTATTGAATACTCTATTAAATTTGGCATTAACTGCTGAATTGTATATGTGGTATATGCTCCAATCATTATTAACTCACCGTGAGCCATATTAATAACTTTCATTACACCAAAGGTAATAGCTAAACCAATGGCTGCAAGTAATAAAACAGAACCCATACTAAGACCAAAAAATGCTGTTTCCAAAAAACTATAAAAAGATTTACTTGATTCTATACTTATTAGGGATTTATTAGCTGCAATTTTTAGCTTTTCATCACTTGAATCTTTTAATGAATTCAAAGTTTCAAGGGATTTTGAAGATAAAAAATCGCCTAATTTTTCAACTGCTATTAATTGTTCATCACCTGTTGAATATGTAGCTTCAATATTTGTCAAAGATTCTTCTAATAGCTCTTTTATAGAATCTTTCTTTTCATTTTTTATTGCTTCTTGCAATAACTCTTTATCTTCAAGCTCTAAATTTGCTAAGATATTTTTTGCGGCTTTTACT
>JAHIWE010000107.1 GCA_018816105.1 bacterium
AAATGGACCATATTTAGGTATGACAAATTCTGCTACAAAAGAAGAAGCTATGTCTAAATTTTTACAAAATCCTTCACAATATCCAACACATCAAAGAATGATGCCAAATCTTGGTATTACTGAAAAAGAAGCAATGGGTCTTGTAGCATTTTTAAAACATATGTCATCAATTGATACTAATGGTTTCCCAAGAAACTTTGGAAGAATGTCAACAGATGGTGTAACAGGAGCAATTCATGGAAAATAATCTAAAATTTGAATCTCAAAAATTAGCAATTAATTATTTTACAGTTGCTGCTATTTTATTTGGTGCTCAATTATTAATGGGTCTTATTGCCGCTACTCAGTTTTTATATCCAAGTTTTCTTTTTGAAATCTTTGATTTTTCTGTAGCTAGAATGGTGCATATTAACGCATTAGTTGTATGGATGTTATATGCGATGATTGGTTCTGTTTACTATTTATTACCAGAAGAAACTGGTATTGAAACAGTTGGAATCAAACTTGGTAAATTAGCATTTTATGTATTAACTGCTGCTGTTACTGTTGTAGTTTTAGTATACATTTTAGTTCAAGTTGGACCTGCTACTGAATCAACTATTTGGTTGATTAATGAAGGTAGAGAGTATATAGAAGCTCCAAGATGGGCTGATATTGGTATCGTTGTTGTTGTACTTGTGTTTGTATTTAACCTTTTTGCAACTGCAATGAAAGGTAAACAAACAGGTGTTGTTACAGTATTAATGGCTGACGTTTTAGCACTTGCTGGTTTATACTTAGCTGGTATGTTCTTTACAGATAATATCTCTATGGATCAATACTGGTGGTGGTGGGTAATTCACTTATGGGTTGAAGCTACATGGGAAGTATTTGTTGGTTGTTTAGCTGCTTATGGTTTAATGAAAATTATTGGAGCAAGAAGAGAAGTAGTTGAAATGTGGCTATGGATTGAAGTTTCAATGTTATTTGGTTCTGGTATTTTAGGTATGGGACATCACTATTTCTGGATTGGTACACCTGAGTACTGGTGGGAAATTGGGGCATTATTCTCTGCACTTGAACCTGTTCCTTTAGTTGCTATGTTTGTACACGTTATTTATGACTGGGGAAAAGAAACTGGTCTAAAAGAAGGTACTGAAGAAAAAACAATGACAAATTCACCTGCGTTTGCTTGGTTTGTTACTAATGCATTTGGTAACTTCTTAGGTGCTGGTATTTGGGGATTCTTCCACACATTACCACAAGTTAACATTTATACACATGGTACGCAGTTTACATCTGCACACGGTCACTTAGCATTCTTTGGAGCATATGCAACAATTTTAATTGGTATGTTCTATCTAGGAGTTCAAGGTAAAAATGGTATTAAAGTTATGAAAGCAACATTTGATTCTAAAATGGCAATTTCATTAATTTGTATTGGTGTAATGGGAATGACTGTTTCATTAACAGTTGCTGGTTACGGTCAAGTGTTAGTTGAACGTGCACAAATGGGTGCAACTTGGGAAGGATTCTTTGTTTCTCAAGATATGGTTTGGTTTGTTCAAGGTCTTGGATGGAGACTAGCAACTGGAATAGTAACATTTGTTGGATTTATTTATTTAGTTAAAGATTTATTAACTACTTCAAAAAATTCTAGACATGAAAGATAAGGAGTAAATTATGTTTGAACCATTTACAGATATAGTACCAAGTTTTTTTGGGTACTTAAATCAAGGTCCTTTAACACTTACAATCTTTCTTCATACTTTTATAATACTTCCAATGTTTTGGATTTATAAACAAGAGAAAAGAAGATTAGAAGACGAACAAAAATAAAAATTAAGAGCTAAGGCTCTTAATTTCAAAAGTTAATGTAGTTATGCCGAGGTTTGAAATGCGTTAATATATCTTGGCAAAAGATGTAGATTTACATAAAAAACAAGGAAAACATTATGAAAATTGGAAAAGTTTTAAGTTTAACAGCGTGTTCAGTAATAGCAGCAGGTTCTTTATTTGCAGGAAGCTCAACAATGAATTTTGCAAATGTGTATGAAAAAGAGTGTCAAGGATGTCATGGTCCTATTCACCAAGGTGGAGTTGGTTCTGATTTAAGACCTGATGCATTAAAGAAAAAAGAAAGACACGTATTAAGAGATGCTATTATGAATGGTATTCCTAATACTGCAATGCCTCAATGGCAACATATGTTCAGTAAAGATGATGCTGATGGTATGGTTGATTGGTTAATGGATTGGAAAGATAATACAAACTTTAAATTGAATTTAGAAGAAATCAAAGGTACTTGGACAAAACTTGCTGATAGAGAAGAATTAGCTAAAAAATATCCAAATGCTGTAGATACTAAATCAGTATTAGATATTACATTTGCAACAGAAAGAGATGCATCTTTAGTTGACTTTATTGATTCAACAAATGGAAAAGTATTATCTAGACATAAAGCTGGATTTGCTGTTCACGTAACTGTTACAAATAAGAAAAATCCAAGATATGCTTACTCAATCTCAAGATCAGGAAGATTAACAATGTTCGATATTGCAGCACCTGGTCAGCCTGCAATTGCATCTGTACAAGTTGGATTTGAATCAAGAGGGCTTGCAGTTTCTCCGGATGGTAAATATGTAATTGCAGGAAACTATACTCCAGGTGGAGCAGTTTTATGTGATGCTATGACTTTAGAGCCATTAAAAGCTTATGATACTTCAGCTGTTATAAATACTGAAGGTCAAATTGAAGCATCAAGGGTTGCATCACTAGCTGATACACCTTATGGTCCTTACTTTGCGATGGCATTAAAAGATGCTGGTAGAGTTTATTTAATTGATTATTCAAAACCTAACTTCCCAATCGTTGGAGATGTTCCTAATATTGGAAAAGTTTTACATGATGCATTCTTAAACGAGGATGAAGGTAAAGATTTTGGTAGATATTATATGATTGCTTCTCAAGGAAGTGATGTTATGGGTATCGTTGACTTTAAAGAAAAAAATCTTGCTGCAAAAGTTTATACAGGTGAGAAATCGAAACCACATCCAGGTCAAGGTTCTTCTTGGTTTAACAAAAAAATGGGTAAACAATTACATGCAACTGTTTCTATGAACATTGGTTCTGTTGTAATTTGGGATTCAAATTGGGAAGTTGTTAAAAAAGTTGAAACATCTGGTGGAGGATTATTCGTAGGAACTGCACATCATACACCATATATTTGGGCTGATACAGTTTTAGGATCTCCTGAAACTTATAATGAAATTTATTTAATTAATAAAGAAACATTAGAAACTGATAAAATTGTAAAAGTTGGAAAAACTGAAGGTCAATTAATTGATGCTAAAACTAAAAAAGTTTTACAAACTTGGGATGCAACACAATATGAAACAATTACATTCCCTGAATCTGATCCACAAATTGGAAAAGATAAAATTATTAAATATACAGATAAATTAGGTGAAAAAGTAAAAGAGCCTGTTCAACCTAGACTTTTACACGCAGAGCCTGCAAATCATGGTAAATGGACTATGATCTCTGAGTGGACAACAGGAAGAATTGGTATTTATGAATCAGATAGTGGTAAATTTATTAAATATATTAATAACTTAACTACTCCTACATTTACTTATTCTGTAGAACATAGACAAACTATTCCTGGTGCTTAATTAGGAAAAATTAAATACCCATCTATTTAAGATGGGTATTTTTTATAACATGTATAAAATAATCTTAATTTTAATCTTACTTCTTTCAAAGCTATCTTCAAACAATATACAAAATAATATTTCATGGTATAGCTCGTATGATAAAGCCTTAAAAATTGCACAAAAAGAAAAAAAGAATATGATGCTTTTTATAGCTTCAACAAAAGATAAAAATTCAAGTGAGATTTTAAGAAAGTACTTCCAAAATCAAGCTTATATAAACTATTTAAATACAAATTTTATAAATGTTTTAATAACTGTAGAATACAAAACTTCATATCCAATAGAGCTATTTTATACAACAAGTTTTCCAAGTATATTTTTTGCATCATATAAGGATGAGTCATTTTTAACCCACCCTATTTATAATTTTAAGTCAAAAAAAGAGTTTATAGATATTTTAGAATCTATAAAAATTAAATAAAGTATAATCCAGCACCAACAATTAATGCTAAAACTATTGTAATCACAACTGTTAAGATGTTATACATTCTATCACTAATACTCATTTTAGTTTCAAGAAATTCAACTATTTTAATAGCTGGATAAATCATAAAAACTAAAAGAACACTAGTAAATACTAAAGACATAACAATTCCCATTTTAAATCCTATAAATATTTTTCTAATTCAAATTGTTTCCATAAAGAATCAGCTTTACTACTTCCACCATCTTTTGCTTTTTTAATATAAAATGCTGCTTTCTTTAAATCTTTTGGAACACCTTGTGCTGAAAGATACATAAATCCTAAATTTATTTGTGCATTTTCATCACCTAAAGAAGCAGCCTTTTCATACCATGAAATTGCCTCCGTATTATTTATACCAACTCCAGTTCCTACTGTATACATATATCCTAAGTTATATGCTGCTTGTGGATTATCTAAAAGAGCTGCTTCTGTAAATAAAGCTACTGCTTTTTTATAATCTTTTTCTACGCCATAACCATTCATATAATTATTTCCAAGTTGAGTCATTGCATAAGAATTTTTTGCATCACTCGCTCTTTGTAACCATATTATTGATTGCTTAATATCTTTTGGTACTCCATCCCCATTATTGTACATAATTGATATATTATGTGCTGCTTGTGAATTACCTGCATTTGCGCTTTTTAAGAAATATTCATAAGCTTGTTTAAAATCTTTTGTTTTATAAGATTCCAAAGCCACATCGTAATCATTTCCAAATAAAAAACTTACACATGCCATTGAAAAAAGAAGTTTTTTCATTTATTTATCCTTATATAAATATATTTTTAATTTTACCTATTTTTATTCTTTTTTTATTGATACCAGTCAAGTAAATACATATCTCTTTATGTTACCATTTATTCATATTTAAACAGGGAGTACAAAATGAATATTGGCTTTAAAATACCTCTTGTTCTAATATTTTTTTTCACTATTTCAAATGCTTCACAAGTAAATGGAGAAAAAATATTTAAGCAATATTGTTGGGGTTGTCATCATGAAACTTCAGTAGCATTTGGTCCATCTTTTGAACAAATTGCAAATCAAAGAACCGTAGCAGAAATTCAAGGGCACATAATTGCTCCTAAATCTATGTACAAACAATTAGGACATAAAAGATCAGTAATGCCAAGCTTCAAAGATGAGCTTTCACAAGAACAGCTTGATGCAATTACAGATTTTATACTTTCATATAAATCAAAAAAGGATTAAAGATATGTTTAGATTATCAAATTTGATTAAATCAACACTTGAAAATCAAAAATCAAGAACCTTAAATGGCTCAATCATGATATGGAATTTTACAAATAGATGTAACTTACTTTGTCACCATTGTTATAGTAAAGCTGACGCAAATGAAAAAGACACCTTAACTTTTGAAGAAATTGAACAAACAATTCCAAAATTAAAAGCTGGTGGAGTTAATTTTGTAATATTTTCAGGAGGTGAGCCACTTTTAAGAAAGGATATTTTTGATATTGCAAGAGTTATGAAAGAGCATAATATCATGACATACCTATCTACAAATGGAATTTATGTAAGCCCTAAAAATGTAGATCAAATTATTGAGACTTTTAATTATATTGGAATATCAATAGATGGAATTGAAGAAGTACACGATCAGTTTAGAGGTCAAAAAGGTGCTTATAAGAAATCAATTGAAGCTATTAAACTAATTCAAAAGCATGGTGGAAATGCAGGAATTAGATTTACCATTACAAAAGAGACTCAAGATAGTTTTTATGCCATGTTTGATTTATGTGAAGAATTAAATGTTGATAAACTTTACATTTCTCATCTTGTTTACTCAGGTCGAGGAAAAGATAATCTAGAAATTGATATTTCAAAAGAGCAAAGAAAACAGTATGTTGAATTTATAATTGACAAAGCTTTTGAATATTATAAAAGTGGTAATAATATTGATTTAGTAACTGGAAATATGGAAATGGATGCAATTATGCTTTTAAATAGATTTAAAAAAGAGTATCCAGAATTTGTAGAAACTTTAGAGCAAAAATTAAAAGCTTGGGGTGGAAACTCTGCAGGTCATAGACTTGGAAATATGGATTGGGCAGGAAATGTAAAACCAGATCCATTTTTTCCATTTGTTGTTGGAAACTATTTACAAACTCCTTTTGATGAGATTTGGACATCTACTAAAAATGATATTTTAAACAAATTAAGAGAGCACCCAAGACAAATAAAAGGAAAATGTACAGATTGTAAATATATTGAAATCTGTAATGGTGGTTCACGTTCACGTGCCTTTGCTATTAGTGAAGATTTATGGGAAGAAGATCCATCTTGTTATTTAAGCTTTAAAGAAACTAGGAGATAAAAATGAAATTATTGAATATACTACTAATTGCAAGTATTGCAATGGGTTCAGTTTGGGCAAAAGAGAAATTTTTTGTAGTTGAAAGAGAAAGCGAATCACTGGCAACTATCTATAATGGTGTAAAAAGAACTAATATAGAAGGTATGCACAACATGAATCATGGTGTAGTAAAATTTGAAGGAAATGATGGTTATGTTATTTCAAGAGATGGTTATATTGTAAAATTTGATCCTGTTTCTGAAAAAATATTAGCAGAATATAAAACTTCAAAATCTGCAATTGGTTTTGTGGTTGGTGCAAATTATGTAGCAGTTGCAAACTATGATGATAAAAGTGTAGATATTTTAAGTAGAGATTTAAAACCAATTGACAAAATTCAAACTGGTTCAAAAAACGTAGGGATTAAAATATATACAGATTACCTTATATTTTCACAGATGGATAATGATATAATCTCTGTTTTTAAAGATATGGATGCTGGAAAAGCACTTCCTAACTTTAAATTACATAAAGAATTTAAAGATGTAGGTGAACTTCCTTTTGATGCAATGATAAAAGATGAAAAATATATAGTAGGATTTTTCACTTCTAAATTCTTTGGAGTTCTTGATTTAAAGAAAATGGAATACAATAAAATTGATATTTTCTTAGATGAAAATAGACAAATGGTTTTAAAAGTTCCTCATTTTGGATTTTGGTCAATTGGTGGAGATAAAGTTTTTGTTCCAGCAGTTGGAGATAATAAAGTTTTAGTTTATGATAACGATTTTAAATTTGTAAAAAATATTAAAACGCAAGGTCTTCCTGTATTTACAAGTTTAAGTCCTGATAAAAAATATTTAGCAGTTACATATTCAGGAAAAGATTTTCCAACAATTCAAATTATTGATACAAATAGTTTAGAAATTATTCATACATTTAATTTTGATGGAAAAGTTTTACATCTTAGATGGTCAGAAACTACACCTCAACTATATGTATCAGTTAATGATACTAATAAAATTGCAGTAATACACACAAAAGAATGGTTTTTAAATAGAGAAATATTTAATGTTAAAAAACCTTCTGGAATATTTATATATGAGGATGGAAAATAATTATGGCAAAGGTTTACCTAACAGGAGCTGGTCCTGGAGATATCGAGTTAATGACACTTAAAGCTGCACGTGTAGTAAAAGAAGCTGATGTACTAATATATGATAGATTAGCAAATCCAGAAATTTTAAATATGGCAAAAGAAAATTGTGAAATGATTTATGTGGGGAAACAAGATGGTAAGCACTCTGTCCCTCAAGACGAAATAAATGAAATTATTTATCAAGCAGCTTTAAAATATGAAAATGTAGTAAGATTAAAAGGTGGTGATCCTTTTGTATTTGGACGTGGGGGAGAAGAAGCCATTTATCTTTATGATAGAGATATTAAATTTGAAATAATTCCAGGTATTAGCTCATCTGTATCAGTTCCTGCATATGCTGGGATTCCTGTAACTCATAGGGGAATAACAACATCATTTAGAGTAGTAACAGGACATGAAACACCAAAGAAAAAAATCTCTCAAATAGAGTGGCAAACATTTTTAAATGATGAAACTATTGTATTTTTAATGGGATTCCATAATATCAAACTAATTACTAGAAAACTAATGAACCTAGGGAAAAGAAGAGATTATCCATGTGCTGTAATTTCAAAGGGAAGTACTCCTGAGCAAGAAGTTGTTGTTGGAACTTTGGAAACTATTGTTGAACTTTCAAAAGATATGCCAACACCAGCTATTATAGTTGTAGGAGAAGTTGTAACACTAAGAGAAAAAATTAAGTGGTTTAAATAAACCGCTTAATTTAAATCTAAAAAAAATTATAAAAACAAAGCTTTTAATCTTTCTTTATCTACTGTTTTATTCTTATTATCAATCAATCCATCATTTTTAAATACCCTTAACATTCTTGATAATGTCTCTGGAGAAATATTTAAAATCTCTGCAATGATTATGTTTTTTGTACTAAAAAAATCTTCAGTATGATCACATAAATATTTTGCAATTCTCTCTTTTGAATCTAAAACAACATGTAAAGAAACAAGGTTTTCAAGATTTCTAATTTTTCTAATAAGTGAAGTTTGAATAATAAAAGATAAATTAGGATCAGAGTAAATTATATCTTTTAAACTCCCAAAATCTATTCGTAAAACTTCTGTATCTGTAAAAGATTGGGCAGTAGCAGGATAAGGGATACTTTCAAAATTTGCCACTTCTGCTATAAACTCATTTGAATGGAAATATTTTAAAATAATCTCTTTATCATTTGATGAAGTTTTATATAGTTTCACAATTCCTTTTTTTAATAAATAAAGATAGTTAGACTCTTCACCCTCATAAAAAAGGATATTATCTTTTGATAATTTCAAGAAACTGGTAAATTCTGCAATTTTTTCTAAAGTTTCATCACATAAATCTTTAAAAAGATATACTTCTTTTAATTTGGCTTTCATATATAAACTCCTAGTTTCATAACTTTGATTATAATTGAAATAAATTTATAATCACTTAAGAAAGTAATTACTTACTTTATATTTCGAAAAAAACTTAATTAAAATTAAAATAATTTTTAACCCAATCTTTTTCTTCTTTTGTTTTTAATTCTATTTTAGTTACTTCATTTTTATTTTTATCAAGAACAATTAAAATATCATTATCTAATTTTAAGAAATCTTTTCCCCATAATTTTTCTAATTGCTCTAATCTTAAAAACAAATCTTTTGCAGGTGGTTTTTCTTTTACCCCTGTTTCTTTGCTAACTATTGAATATCCACCTACTCTTTTTTCTAAAGTATAAGGTATATACTTTTCTAATATTAAATAAACCCTTTCATTTTTTGGAGATGCCATTCCATCTTTTAATGCCATAATTCCTAAAAACATAAATATTGCAAAAAATGCAAATAATAATAGATTCTTTTTCATTTTTTTCCTTTTATAACTTGATTTAATTATATTTAAATTTAAACTTTATGTTCTTAATCCATGTCAAGTAAATAAGTTGTTTCATATCAAGGCATTAAATATTTTTAGTTGTTATACTTTTTAAAATTTACTCTTGGAGAGAAATATGAAAGATGAGATATTATATAGAATACAAAAGAGCTTTCCCCTTCTAAAAAGACCCTTTGAACAAATTGCCAAAGAGTTAAACATAAGTGAAGATGAAGTTATTCAAATCTTACAAAAAGAAAAAGAGAATAAAATCATAAGACAAACATCTGCAATATTTGATACAAAAAAACTAGGATATACATCATCCCTTGTAGCTTTTGAAATAGCAGCTGAAGATATTGATGAAGCAGTTGTTATTTTAAACTCACATCCCGGTATTTCACATAATTATGAAAGAAATCACAATTATAATATTTGGTTTACCCTAGCAATTGCTCCAAATTCTAAATCTACATTAGAAGATACAATTGCAATACTTGCAAAACTTACAAAGGCAAAAGATTATATCATTCTGCCAACTTTAAAGCTTTTTAAAATATCTGTAAAACTTGATACTACAAATCAAGCAGAAAAAAAAGAGAAAGTAGCTCGTACTGATTTTAAAGGTATGGAACTTAATGATTATCATTACAATATTATAAAAGAAGCTCAAAATGATATTGAAATTACTCAAGAACCATTTAAAGAAATTATAGAAAAATTAAATATCTCTTATGATGAATTTTTTTCTGTTTTAAATGAGTTTCAAGAAACAGGTGTTATGAGAAGATTTGCATCTATTTTAAATCATAGACAAGCAGGTTTTGGAGCAAATGCAATGGTAGCTTGGGATATTGAAGAGGGAGTTAAAGGTGAAGAAATAGGAAAAATTGCTGCTTCTTTTTCAGCTGTTTCACACTGTTATTTAAGGCCTAAATACCCTACATGGAACTACAATTTATTTACTATGATTCATGGTAAAACAAAAGAAGATACTCAAGAAGTAATAGAAAATATTGCAAAAGAGATAGAGTATAAATCAAATATGCCACTTTATTCATCAAGAGAATTCAAAAAAGTAAGAATCAAATATTTTTGTGATGAATTTAAAAACTGGGAAAACAAATATATAAAATAAAAAAGGAATTAATAAAATGGAATTATTTTTTAAATTAGAAGCGGGTTATTTAGGAATTGCCCTTTTTATATTAGTTATAACACTAATTGTGACAACAAGATCTTTTGTAGCAAAAAATATTTGGAAAAAATCACTGGCTATCATGGGTATAATAATTGGGATATTTATAGGTCTTCATTATTTAGTTACTACAAATAGAATTTATGAAGTTGAAAAAACTTTTAATGATGGTGGTAAGATTATCTGTGAAAATAGAGCCATAAGAAAAATATCTCAAAGTGTAATAATAGAGAAGTCAAATGAATGGACTTTAGAAAATCATATGTTATCATCTCCAAATT
>JAHIWE010000108.1 GCA_018816105.1 bacterium
AGGAAAACTTCCTAAGCCTTTTTTATTTTATGAAGAATGTTCTTAGTGAACATCTCTCCATTTACTTGCTTTCCATAAGAAACCAAAGATAGCAAAAATTATCATATAAATTAAGAATTTAGGTCCTAATTCTTCTCTCTCAGTCTTTTTAGAATCACCAATTTCTTCTAAGTAAGATATAACTTGAGCTTGTGCTTCTTCATTTAATCCAACTCTTGGCATTGCTGTACCTTCAAGGTGTTTTTGAGGGTCATTAACAAAAGTTTCTAAATAATGGTGTCCTCTTGATTTAATATATTGAGATAAATCTGGAGGTAATTTCCCCATATAGTGTTTAACATCTGCATTTGGAGTAAATGCAGCCATTGAACCACCTTTCATATCCGCATATTTAATACCATGACATCTTTGACAAGCATCAGTAAATACTTCTTTGTTTGTCATTTCTTTAGGAGCAATAGATTTTAAATATGCAACCATATCTGCAATCTCTTGTGGTTGCATCCAGTCATAACTTGGCATTGGATGAGCTCTTCCATCAACAAATTTATGAGCAACTTTTGAAGCAATTGCAGGATTTTTAATAAATGCAGCTAAATAAGTCTCATCATATAATTTTCCAGCACTTCCTAAGTCAGGAGGAGTAACACCATAAGCAGCTGCTGAACTTGCATGATCCATAACTTGAGGGAAACCTTTTGACTCAATTGAGTGACAAGCAGTACAGTTAGCTGTAACTAAAGTTTCTCCGTTTGCTGCATTACCTTCAACAGCTTTTACATCAGCAACAGTTTCTTTTACATCAGAAAATGTAAAGTCAGCTGCTTCAACTTTTGGGTGCATTTCATGGTGAGCATAAGGCTCAACACCCCAGTATGTAATAAGCGTTAAAGCTACTACAACTGCAAGTATTTTTAATTCTCTCATAGTGATCCCCTTTTCTTAGCGTCAATTTTAGTAACAATTGGTAATACAAGGAATAATAGGATAAATGCTACTGCTGCAAAGAATCCAACCCATGCATTTGTACCAGTTGGTGGTAATTTACCATAAACTGTTAATACAATTAAATCTGCCATTAATATCCAGAACCAAATAAAGAATACTGGTCTTTTGTGTGCAGGTAAAATTTTTGGATCTCTATCTAACCATGGTAATACTAAGAAAATACCATTTGCAAATGCAAATGCAATTAATCCAATATCAAATGCTTTAAATCCAGCAATATCAAAGAAGAAACCTCTTAATACTTCATATGACCATAAGAAATACCACTCAGGATAAATATGTGCAGGTGTAACCATGTTATCAGCAGGATCGAAGTTAACTGGGTCCATAGCAAAGTTATAATGGAAGAATACTAAGTAAAAATAGAAAATTAAGAAAACACCTAATACTGCTAAATCTTTAGAGATAAATACAGGCCAGAAAGGAATTACTTTTGACTCTTTTTTATTTCCAGCTAAATATTTTTCAGCTTCTTCATCAAAATCAAATTCTTCTGAAGATTGATTATTAACATGTGGAATTCTTAATGTATAAAAGTGAACACCAATAATACCCATAATTGTAATTGGTAATAAGAATACGTGTAACATAAAGAATCTAGTTAAAGTAGCGTCAGCAACATTAAAGTCACCTCTAATCCATACAACTAAAGCATCTCCAATAACAGGAACTCCACCAAATAAGTTAGTAATAACCATTGCAGCCCAGTAAGACATTTGCCCCCAAGGTAACATATATCCAGAGAATCCAGCAGCAGAGAATGTCATGAATAATAACATACCTGAAATCCAAATCATTTCTCTACCTTGTTTATAAGAACCATAATAGATACCTGTAAACATATGAATATAAATAATTAAGAATACAACAGAAGCTGCAACACCATGCATATGTCTAAATAACCAACCAAAAGCAACTTCTTGCATAATTGTATAGTTAACAGAGTCAAATGCTAAACCAATGTCTGGTTTGTAGTACATCATTAAAAAAATTCCAGAGATAATTAAGATACCAAAAGTAGTAGCTAATAATACACCCATTGCCCATAAGAAGTTAATATCTTTTGGAATCCAATATTCAGTCATCATAACTTTATTGAAAGTAGTTAGATTTAATCTTTGGTCTAACCACTCACCAACAGAGTTAGCTTTTTCAAATTTTGCCATTCATAACTCCTTATGCCATCATCGCAGCAGCGATTGCTTTGTATTCTGGACCTTCTTCACCTAAAGTGATAGCAGTTCCTTTTACACTAAATGGAGGTAAATCAAGAGGTCTTGGAGGTGGTCCAAATGTTTGTGTTGCACTAGCATTGAACTCTCCCCCGTGACATGCACATTTCCACATATCTTTTTTCCACGCAGGAATACAACCTAAGTGAGTACAAAGACCAATAGCAACAGTGAATCTATCCTCACCAACTACTAAATCTCTGTCAGCTTTTTCCATATCAGCACTTTTTTTAAGTACGAATATAGGCTTTCCTCTCCAAGTAAAAGTTTCTGGAGTACCAGCTTTTAAATTACTCAGTTCAATCTCTGTGAATCCACCAGCAAGTACACTTGGAAGTGGATCCCAAGCTTGCTTCATACCAACAAGCGACGCAGCACCACCTACTGCAGCAACTGCAGCAAATGAGTAACCAATAAAATCTCGTCTATTTGTTTCTTTAGACATATTTGGCTTCCTTTTTTTTAATTTAGAATTTGAGTATTATAATACTTAATTACTTAAAATGAATTGACCTATGTCATATAAGGGAGTATTTTTAAGGAAAAATTGAGAATAAACGACACAGTGTATAATTAATATACATATTAGAAGAAGAGAAAATAATTATTAGAGAATCTTATGATTCTCTAATGAATTTTACTATTTCACTTTCAATATTATCTTTTTTAATAACCATTGAATGATTGATTTTTGAGTTAAATAAATCTTTAATACTTTGAGGTAAAAAAGCTTTGTAATTAGAAGAAATTTCCTCTAAAGCCTCTTTGTCAGCGTATTTCTCATTATTTTCATTTAAAGCATTTAATACAGTTGGAGAGAATTTTGTCCACTCTGCAGTTGAGTAAATTACACATTTTAAATTTTTCTTTTTTAAGTTCTCATAGGCTTTTATACAAGTTGCAGTATGTGGGTCCATTAAGTATCCAAAAAGTGAGAAATCTTTGATAATTTTCAATCCGAAGCTATCATCTGAATCTACTGCTGAGAAATATTTTTGAACAATTTGTGTTTCATTTTTACTCATTGTAAATATGTTTTCATTATTTAAATTTTCCATTAATTCACGAGTTCTTTGTGCACCAAAAAGTGAGAAAATTACTCTTTCAATATTTGAAGATTTTAAAATATCCATTGCGGGGGACTTTGTAAGCTTTAATTCTTTTCCTCTAATATCATAAACACCTGTATTTATCCATTGAGTTAAAATATTATTTTCATTTGAAGCTACAAGTAATTTCTCAATTGGAACACCCATCTCTTGTGCGTAGAATCCACCCAATACATTACCAAAGTTACCACTTGGAACAACTAAGTAGATCTTTTCACCATAAACAATTTCATTTTGTTTTAGAAGTTGGATATATGACCAGAAATGATAAATAATTTGAAAAATAATTCTTCCAAAATTTACAGAATTTGCAGCGCTTAATTTAATATTATCTTTTTTTAATTCATCTTTAAAACTTTGTGATGCTAAAAGTTGTTTTAGTGCATTTTGAGCATCATCAAAGTTACCTTCAATTCCAAGTACTTTTAGATTTTTTCCATCTTCACAAACCATTTGAAGTCTTTGAACATCACTTGTCCCACCATCTGGATATAAACAAGCTACTTGAATATTCTCTTTATTTTTAAAAGTATTAAGAGCAGCTGGTCCTGTATCACCTGAAGTTGCAGCAAGAATTAAATACTTCTCATCTCTTTTTTTTGCAATTGAAGAAAGAATTGAACCAAAAGGTTGTAATGCCATATCTTTAAAAGCACGTGTTGGACCATGATATTGTTCATGTACAAATAAATCTTCTTTTACTTTTACAACAGGACAAGGATTTGAAGCATCATCAAAATTATCATATAAATCTAAAGCTTTGTTTATTTCGCTTTCGTCAATATCAATTTCAAAAGCTTTTAAAATATCGTATGCTAAGTCTTTATATGAAGAGTTTACATGATTTACTAAAAAATCATCTTCAAGTTTTGGCAAATATGCAGGAACATATAATCCACCAAATGATGTACTTGGATTTAGTATTGCTTCACTAAATGGTACTTCAACTGGTTTTATACCGTCATTTCCTCTTGTTTCTATAAAATTCATTTTTTTTCCCTTTTAGTCGTTTAATAGTTTTTCTAAATCTATTCCATTATTTGGATTATCTTTTCTAGCAAACTGAGTTCCAACTCCATCACTTGTAAATAACTCAAGTAAAATAGAGTGTTCAACTCGTCCGTCAATAATGTGAGCTTTATTTACTCCATTATAAATAGCGTCAATACATGAATCAACTTTAGGAATCATTCCACCTGCAATTGTTCCGTCTTTTTTATATGCTTCAACATCATCTTTATCTAAAGATGTGATTAACTCTTTATTTTTATCTAAAACTCCAATTGTATCAGTTAAAAATAGTACTTTTTGAGCTCCAACTGCAATTGCAATTTCACAAGCTGCAATATCAGCATTTATATTAAATCCTGGATGATTTGGTTCAGCACTGTCTGCAATTGGAGCAATTACAGGAATGAATCCTTCTTTGATAAGGTTATTTATCATTGTTCCATTTACTTTTGTGATTTCACCTGTATATCCAAATCTTCCACCGTCTTTTGGAACAGCATTTATTAAAGCTGAATCTTTACCTGAAATACCAATAGCTTTTGCTCCATGATGATTTAATAAAGATGTGATATTTTTATTAATTTCACCACTTAATACCATTTCAACAACTCTCATACTATCTTCGCAAGTAACTCTGTGTCCTTCTACAAAACTTGAAGGAATTTCTAGTTTATTTAGTAGTTCAGTAATTCTTGAACCTCCACCATGAACAATTACAGGTTTGATTCCAAGAAGTGAAAGAAAAACGATATCTTGTGCAAATTTTTCTTTTAAATCTGGACTTGTTTGAGCAGAACCACCATATTTGATAACAATTATTTTTCCAAAGAATTTTTTAATATATGGAATAGCGTCTAATAGGGTTTGAACTTTTTGATGTTTTTTTTGCATATAAACTATCCTAAGTGATTTTTGAACTAAGATTATATCTAAAAGAATCTTATTAGTAAAAAATAATTAATTTAAAGAAATATAGTAAGTTATAATTGTTACTTTAGTATCATTAGCTTATGAAAAAATACTTAGCCCTAAAAGCCAGTGCAGGAAGTGGAAAAACTTTTGCATTAACGGTTCGATATATATCTTTGTTGTTACTTGGTGCGAAACCAAATGAGATTTTAACTCTTACATTTACAAATAAAGCTGCAAATGAAATGAGTGAAAGAATTTATAAAACTCTTCTTACTTTAGGTGATGATGAAGCATATTTAAATGCAATTGTTGAACAATCAGCTTTATCAAAAAAAGAGATTCTTGGAAGAAAAAGTTTTTTAGTAAAATCATTTTCAAGTGCAACTTTATCAATTTTTACTATTGATAAGTTTGTAAATAAAATTCTAAGGGAGTTTTGTGGATATATTGGAGTTTCAGATGATTTTGAAATAAAAGAAGATGATATTGAAACATTAAGTATGAAATTTTTACAATCACTTGATTCAAAACAGTTTGAAACACTTATTGATTTTTCCCACTATGAAAAAAAGAAGTTTAACTCTATTTTTGATTTATTTAAAAACTTACTTGAAAAAAATGAAACAATCGATATTTTAAATATAGATGCAAAGTTAATTGACTTACAAAAAGATATGGTTTTGCAAAATGCTTTTAAAATAAAAGAAGCTATTTTAAACTGTAGTGTTGCAAGTAATAGTGCAATAAAAGCAGTTGATTTTGAAAAGTTTGATGATTTATTTGGAAGAACTTGGCTTGAAAAAGATTGTTTGGCAGATTATTCATATTTTAAAAAATGTGCAAATGAAACAATAGAATTTTATTTTTCTACATTAAAAGAGCAAATTGCAATTTATTATAAATTAAGAGCTGGATATAGTTTGAGTAAATTATTTGAATTATATTTAATGTTTAAAGATTTTAAATTTTCATTTAATAAAAATAAAAACTATTTGGAGTTTAATGATATTTCAAATTTAGTTTATGAACTATTATCAACAAAAATTGATAAAGAGTTTTTATATTTTAGATTAGATTCACAGTTTTCACATATTTTAATGGATGAGTTTCAAGATACTTCACTTTTACAATATAAGATTTTAGAGCCATTAATAAAAGAGATTCTTTCAGGGGATGAGACAAAGTTTAAAACATTTTTTTATGTGGGTGATACTAAGCAATCAATTTATAGATTCAGAGGTGGGAAGAGGGAACTTTTTGATTATGTTGCAAATACAAATAAACTTTTAGAAGTTGAAGTATTAAATACAAATTATCGTTCTTGTGAAAATATTATCTCTTATGTAAATTCACTATTTTTAAAAATTCCAAATTATGAATATTTTGAACAAGAGTCAATATCAAAAGATGGATATGTTGAAGTGATTGTTGATAGTGCATTTGACGAAGATGAGAAGTTTGTGAATGTGGCTTCAAAAATAGCTTCATTATTGCAAGAGGGTGTAAACTCAAATGATATAGCAATTTTAACTTACACAAATGCTGATGTTTTAAATTTATATTATTACTTAAAACAAAAATTCCCAACTTTGAAAATCTCAACTGAGATGACATCAAAACTTATAAATCAACAAAATGTTAAAGCTATTATAAATGCAATTAAATACATATATTTTAAAGAAGAAATTTATAAAGAAAATTTAAATGCACTTATAGGAAAACCAATATTAAATGAGCTTGATTTAGCTTTTTCATTAGAAGAAAAATCAATTCAAGAATTAATAAAAGAGATAGCGAGTAATTTAAAAATCATTGATGAAAATATTATCAAATTAATTGAAGTTAGTTCAAGTTTTAATAATATTGTAGATTTTGTTTATGAAATAGATAAATTAGATGCAAATATGGAAAACTCTGAATCTATTGGTCTTCAAATTTTAACAATTTTTAAATCAAAGGGTTTAGAGTTTAATACTGTAATTCTACTTGATAGAATAAAAAGAAAAAATGTTGATAAATCTTCACTATTATTTGAGTATGAAAGTGTTGAATTAAAAAATATTTTTTATAAAATCAAAGGTTATGAAAACTACAATAAAGAGTATGAAAAGGCTCTATCGAAAGAGAAAGCACTTAGTATTGAAGATGAAATAAATATTTTGTATGTGGCACTAACAAGAGCTAAAAATAATATGATTATATTTAAAAAAAGCAAATCATCTGTATTTGATGTTTTAAATATGAGTGTTTGTAAAATAGGAACAATAAAACAAAGTATCAATATTTCAAAAAACTATGAAAAACAAGAAAAGGTTATATATACACCCTTAAATCTTGGAACTCAAGAAAAACAACTTTCAAAAGAAAAAGAGTTAGATGAAAACCATCTTCATGCTAAGTATTTTGGAATTGCCACTCACTATTGTCTTGAAATGATGAATGAATTTACAAATGAGGCTTTACAATACTCATTAAAATTAGCACAAAGTAGATATTCAAATTATTTAAGCCAATCAGATTTTGAAGATATAAAAAAGAGAATTTTTTTAATGATTTCAAATGATAAGTTCATTTCAATATTAAATAATTCAGAGTTTATAACTGAGCAATCCCTTATATATAAAGAAGAGATAAAGATTATAGATTTACTACTTTTTAAAGAAGACACTTATTATATAATAGATTATAAAACAACAAAAGATAGATCATTGGAGCATATAACTCAAGTTGCTTTTTATAAAAAAGCTATAAAAGATATCTTTCAAACTCAAAATGTAAAATCATATTTAGTATATTTACATACTAATGAAAACTTTATTCAAGAAGTTTAAATAAAGTATCTAATAGAGGCAAATCCACAGGCTTTGGTTTTAGATACTTGTTCTACGTGTTCTTGATTTACAATTCCACCAAGGGCAAAAATATCAATATCTTCATATAAAGATATAGCCTCTTTTAAAGTTGTTATTCCTTTTGGTTCACCTTTATTTGGTGTATCAAATATAGGTGAATAAGTAACAGCATTACAATATGAGTTTAAAGCTTTTTCAATATCATGAAAGGTATGACAAGAGATTATTGTATATAAGTTTAATTTTTTAGCTTCTTTTATTTCATCAAATTGCTTTGATGTTAAGTGAACTCCTGTTGCTCCTAAAGCGTGAGCTAGAGAGTAATTTGAATTAATTAGAATCTCTTTAATATTAAACTCTTTACAAGTTTGTACAAAAACTTCTGCTAAAGTATTAAAGTTTTTAGACTCTTTATCCCTAAAGCAAGCCATATCAACTTTTTTATTTTTTAATACTTTTTCAAGATTTTTTTTAAACAAATCTTTATCATTGCTATAATACTTTGGATCAGTTATTAAATATTGTAATAAATTGTTATTCATTAGTTTTTTATTTTCCTATAGATATAAAAAAAGGGGAATAAGTAAAACTTATTCCCCTTTTTTTCAAACTAAAATTAATTAGTGTTCTTCATGTTCCATCATAACAGATCCAGCAATATAAACATAAGTTAATATACTGAAAATAAACGCTTGTAAGAAACCAAACGCAGTTAATAAGAAAAACCCAGGAAGAGGTAATAACCAAGGTACTAACATTAAAAGTACCATTAAGAACATATCATCCCCTCTAATTGATCCAAAAAGTCTGAATGATAATGAAATAATTCTTGAAATGTGAGAAATTATTTCAATTGGAAACATTAAAGGAGCAAGAATAGGCATTGGTCCCATAAAGTGTTTGAAATAGTTTACAAAACCATTTTTTTGAATACCAACATAATTATAGTAAACAAATACTATTAATGCTAAAGACAATGTAAAGTTAATATTTGATGTTGGAGCTTCGAAACCAGGAATTACTCCAATCATATTACTAACAAAAATAACAATAGCTAATGATGCAATTAAAGGCATATAAACTCTTGCGTTTTTTTCTCCCATAGTATCAGCACCCATTGTAATGATACCACCAACAAATGTTTCCATTACATTTTGAGCTCCAGTTGGAACTAATTGTAATTTTCTAGTTGCTGCTCTTGCTATTAAGAATATTATTCCAATAACTAAAACATAGTGTGATAAGATTATCCACTCTTGTCCGTGACCACCGATTGTACCCAAGAATGTAAACAGTCTTCCTTCCATTTTCTTCCTTTATTTTTGTTTCTACATACTAAATTATTCATGCATTATAATATTTGTTTTCTAAAAACTTTCTAAAGATAATAAATTAACTTAGATTTGTTTGAATCTATACCCGTTTTGTTTCAAATTTTCTCTTATTAGTTTTTGGTGTTCTTCACCTTTTGTTTCAAGGGCTATTGTAACGTGAGCTTCACCAAACTCCAGCTTTACAGAGTTTCTATCATAATCTATTTGTACTATGTTTGTTGAACATTGGGTAAATACATCTGTTAAATGCATCAATGCACCTGGTTTATCCATAAGTGTTACGATTAGATTCATTTTTCTAAAAGATTTTACTAAACCTTTATCAATGATTAATGATAACATTGTAACGTCAATATTTCCACCACTTACAATTGCACAAACTTTTTCATTTTCAATTTCAACTTTTTTATGCATAATGGCAGCAGTTGCAACTGCGCCTGCACCTTCAACTACAAGTTTGTGTTTTTCTAGTAAAAATAAAATCGCATTTGCAGTTTCATTATCTGTTACTTCAACTATTTGATCAACATATTCTAAAATAATATCAAGAAGTTTAGGAGTCACATCACGAACTGCTATTCCATCAGCTATTGTTTTAACTGATGCTGAATCAATTGGCATTCTAGCTTCAAAAGAATCTTTCATTCCTCTTGCCCCTGTTGCTACAACACCTGTAATTTTAATATTTGGATTTATTGCTTTTGCAGCTATTGCAATTCCTGAGATTAAACCACCACCACCAATTGGAACAATTATATGTTCCATATCTTCAATTTTTTCTAAAATTTCTAAAGCAATTGTTCCTTGACCTGCAATTACGGTATCATCAGCAAAAGGATGAATAAACTCTTTATTATTATCAAGGGCAAATTTTGTAGCATTTGCGTATGCTTCATCAAAATTCTCTCCAACTAAAACAACATTTGCTCCATAAGATTTAACACCAGATACTTTTGTTAAAGGTGTTGCTTCTGGCATAAAAATAGTTGCTTCACAATCAAAATGTTTAGCTGCAAAGGCTAATCCTTGTGCATGATTTCCAGCGCTTGCTGCTACTACACCATTTTTTCTTCTTTTGTCATCCATCATTGCTACTGTATTAAAAGCACCTCTAATTTTAAAAGAACCTGTTAGTTGTAAATTATCCTCTTTTAAATATATTTGTGCATTTAAATCATTACTTAAAATAGGAGCCTTAACTAATGGTGTAGTTAAAACAGTTCCTGCTAATCTTTTTTTTGCTTCTTTTATATCGTTTAATGTAATCATATTGTCTTTTCTCATTTTTGTTTTTGAATCTTATCTAAAATATGTTTCATCATAATTAAAACACTTATGAATAACTATTTTTATACTAGAGCTAAATGCTCTAGTGATTTACTCCTTTTTTTATAATATTTACAGCTTCAACCATATTTTTTAAACTTTGTTTAACTTCAGGCCATTTTCTTGTTTTTAATCCACAATCAGGATTTATCCATAATTGTTCTTTTGGTAAAACTTCAAGAAGAGCTTTTATTTGATTTACCATTTCTTCAACACTTGGAACTCTTGGACTATGAATATCATAAATTCCAGGGCCAACTTCTTGTTTATATGCTACTTCTTTAAAAATTCTAAGAAGTCTATTTCCACTACGCGCTGTTTCAATTGAAATTACATCTGCATCCATATTTTCTATTGTTTTTATTATGTCATTAAATTCACTATAACACATATGAGTATGAATTTGTGTATCAATAGCAGCTAGGCTAACACTTAGTTTGAAATTATCAACAGCCCATTTTTCATAATCTTTGATATTATCCGCTCTTAAAGGATACCCTTCTTTAAATGCTGCTTCATCAACTTGAATCATTTTAATTCCTGCATTTTGTAAATCATTTACTTCTTTAGCAATTGCAAGTGCAATTTGTTGAGCAACTTCAAATCTTGGTTTATCATCTCTTACAAAAGACCAATTTAAAATAGTAACAGGACCTGTTAACATTCCTTTTACAACTTTTGAAGTCTTACTTTGTGCATATTTTATCCACTCAATTGTCATTGGATTTACTCTATTTACATCACCATATATTAAAGGTGGTTTTACACATCTACTTCCATAAGATTGAACCCAAGCATTTTGTGTAAATGCAAAACCATCTAACATTTCACCAAAATACTCAACCATGTCATTTCTTTCAGGTTCCCCATGAACTAATACATCAAGTCCAATTTCTTCTTGAAATGAAATACATTCATCAATGTAAGTTTTTATCTCTTCTTCATACTGCTCTTTAGAAATAAGATTTTCTTTATATTTTTTTCTATTTTCTCTTAATTGTGGTGTTTGAGGAAATGAGCCAATTGTTGTAGTTGTTAGATAATCGTATTTAAAGAATTCTCTTTGAACTTTTATTCTATCTTGGAATTTATCAGCTCTTTCAAAAGATTTAAGATTATTAATCTCATTTTGAATTGTAATATTGTGAATCTTATTTGATATTTTTCTTTGAATATTATCATCAATATTTCTTTTTATTGTTGAAATATCCTCTAAACTAAGTTTTTGATTAAAGAATTGCTTAGAAATAAGTGATAATTCATTTAGCTTTTCAAAAGCAAAAGCTAACCATGATTTTATTTCTTTATTTAAATTATCTTCATATTTTAGACAAAAAGGAACATGAAGAAGTGAGCAAGTTGTAGAAACTATTAAATTTTCTTTTTTTATAGTTTTTGAAATAAGTTCTAATAAATTTAATTTATCATTAAAATTACTTTTCCATATATTTCTTCCATCAATTACTCCTGCTATTAAAACTTTATTAGAATTATTAATAAATTCTAAGGCTTCAATATTTTTATTTCCATAAATGAAATCTAATGCTAAAGCCCAAATAGGAGTATTAATAAGTATTTTTGTAGCTTCATTTGAGTGTTCAAAATATGTACTTACAACTACTTTTATATTAGATGTTACAGAACATAAGGCATCATAAACAGGTTTAATTAAAGATAATATTTTTGAATCAATATCTTTTACAAATAAAGGTTCATCAAACTGAACAACAACTTCATTATTAAGTGCTGAAATTTCAAGCAGTAGTTTTTTATAAACTTCAACAACACTATTTATATGTAAAAAAACATCACTATTATCTACACTTTTTGAAAGACCTAAATATGTAATTGGACCAATAAGATTTATTTTTGTATCAATTCCCATTTGTTTTGCTTCATTATATTCTGAAACAACTTTTTTACTATTAAGATTGAATTTTGTATCTTTTGAAATTTCAGGAACTATATAATGGTAATTTGTATTAAACCATTTTGTCATTTCCATTGCTACACAAGTGTCATTTCCTCTGGCCATTGTAAAATATAATTCTTCATTTTTTAAATGCTCAAATCTTTTTGGAATAGCACCTAATAGTATTGTTGTATCAAGAACATTATCATAAAGTGAAAAATCATTTGATGATATGAAATCTATTTTTGCTTCTTTTTGATAATACCAATGTCTTTTTTTTAGTTGAGTTGCTAAGTATTCAACATCACTATAATCACTTTGTTTTGCCCAATATTTTTCTAGAACTTTTTTAAGCTCTCTTTTTTCTCCAATTCTTGGAAATCCTATTACGTAACTTTTTTGCATATTTTGCCTTTTTAGTATATTTGTTTTGATTATGA
>JAHIWE010000109.1 GCA_018816105.1 bacterium
TATAATACAGATTCTTATTTATTAAAAATAACTTTACTAAAAAGCTATATTATGATATTATCAATAAAATATTGAAATTATTTAATTACTTAAGAGGTAATAAAAATGTTTATGGAACATTTAGCTTTAACATATAAATGTCATAGTTCAATTGGCAATAGTTTAGACTTGAAAATTATGCTAAAAGAAGTATTGATTACTTTTGTTGAAGATACAAATGCCTCAAATGGTTTTTTCTATCTAAAAGATGAACAGGAAAAATCTTACTTATATTTATCCTATACTGAAAATAGTGAATTTACTAATGAGCTAAGTATTATATTAGAATCTAATATCAAAGAATTAAGCTTTACAAAAATTATTGATTTAGAAGATAAAAAGATTTTATTAATTCCTTTAAACAATGGAATATTTGTTATTTCTTATGAAAGTGATGATATAAATTTTGAATTTATACTTTCTATGTTTCAAGATTTGATTGTAAAATTAAATATTAGTATTGATGCTTGTTTAAATGTTCAAAGAATGAAAAATAAAAATAATATATTAAAACATTTGACGAATGAGTTAAAAGAACAACAAAAACAGTTAATTGAATCAGATAAATATAAAACAAACTTCCTAGCAAATATGTCTCACGAATTAAAAACTCCATTAAATTCAATTATTGTAATTTCATCGATTATGGGTAAAAACAAAAATCAAAAACTTGATGAAGAGCAAGTTAAAAATATGAAAATCATTAATAATTGTGGTAATGATCTATTATTTTTAATAAATGATATTTTAGATATTTCAAAAATAGAAGCAGGGGAAATATCTATTAACTTAACTAAAATAGATATAAATAAACTAATTGAAGAGTTAGTTTCAGAAATGAGTCCTTTAACAACACAAAAAGGGCTTGCCTTAGAATTCAAATCTCTTATTGACAATATTGTTTTTTTAAGTGATTCTCATAGAATAAAACAGATTCTAAAAAATTTATTAAGTAATGCAATCAAGTTTACTTCAAAAGGTACAATCAGTATTATTTTAGAAGAGAATGATGATGATATTATTATAAAAGTAGTTGATGAGGGTATTGGAATCGCTGTTGATAAGTTAAATCATATTTTTGAAAGATTTAAACAAGCTGATGGAAGTACAACAAGAAAATATGGTGGAACAGGTCTTGGTTTGGCAATTTCAAAAGAGTTGGCTATTTTATTAGGTGGAGATGTAAAAGCTTTTTCAGCATTAGATAAAGGTAGTACTTTCGAATTGGTTTTACCGAAGAAAACTAATATAAAAAATATTTCAGATGATAAGGTTACAATCTCTACAAAAGATGAAAATACAGTTATTGAAGATATCGTTTTTTTTGATATGGATGATTTTAATACTGAAGAAACGGAACTTCTAAAGGAAAAAGAAATATTAGTTATTAATAGTGATTATGAATTCTTTTTTCCCCTTGCAATTTCATTAAAAAAAGAGAATATAAAAATTGATTATTGTAAAGTGCTTGATGAGTTTTATGGAACACAAACAAAACAGTATGATTTAATTCTTTTAGATGATACTAATTTAGATGATAAAGTGGATGAATTTATTAAATATTGCCAGAAGAAAGAGTTCAAAATTAACATTTTCTCTTTCAAAGCAATAGAGAATAAAATTTATATAAATAAAATTCTAGATAAGCAAGAATTAGTAAATAATATTTTAAATAGTTTGGAATAATAAAAATGGATAAATTTAATATTTTACTTGTTGATGATGTTCCTGAAAATATCTATTCATTAAAAATGATGATAGAAGATAGTTTTGATATTAATATTTTTTCTGCACTAAGTGCTCAAGAGGGAATAAAAATATTAATGAAAGAGAATATTGATTTAATTTTAACAGATGTTCAAATGCCAGAAATTGATGGATTTGAGTTTGTAGAATATTTAAAAAATATAGATAGAACAAAAGATATTCCAGTTATATTTATTACGGGAATTTATGATAAAGATGAATATCAAACAAAAGGTTATAACTTAGGTGCAGTTGAGTATATAACAAAGCCTATTCATGATGTTTTATTAACTTCGAAATTAAAAGTATATATAGATATTTTTGAAAAAAGAAAAAAAGATGAATCTCAAATTGCTACAAAAGATAAAATATTAATTCATCAATCTAAAATGGCTACAATGGGTGAAATGATAGGTGTTATTGCACATCAATTAAAGCAACCTTTGAATATTTTATCTTTATATTGTAGTAATGTTAGGGACTCTTATCAATTTAATGAAATCAATGAAACATTTATTGATGATTTTTCAAAAAATACTAATTTACAAATAAAGTTCTTAAGTGAAACAATAGATGACTTTAGAGATTTTTTTAATCCTAATAAGGAAAAAAGAGAATTTAATATTAAAGATGCAATAAATAGATCTATAAAACTTTTAGGAAATCAATTTTCTACTAATGAAATAAAATTAAAATTAGATTTAAAAGATGAAAAAGTCTATGGCATTGAAACAGAACTTGAACAAGTTATTTTAAATATTATAAATAATGCAATAGATGCTTTTAGTGAAAAAACTATTGAAAATAAAGAGATTAATATAAGTGTGCTTTCAAAAAAATCTTATACTATATTAATTATAGAAGATAGTGCAGGAGGGGTAAAATTAGATAATTTAGAAAAACTATTTGATCCATATTATACAACAAAATCAACAGGTACAGGAACAGGTTTATATATGGTGAAACTTGTAATTAAAAATAGTTTTTCAGGAGATTTAAGAATAAGTAATACAGAGAAAGGACTAAGATATATTATAGCTCTTCCTCAGAAAAAATCATGATGGAGGATTAGTTAAATCTCTTATTTTAGATTCTAAAGATCTTATCACATCACTTAAGTTATTTATTCTTTTGTTTTTTTGTTCACCCGTTTTTGTAAGAAGAGCTAATTCTCTTTTTGTAGCTTCTATTTCAAATTGAGAATCTTTATTTTTTTCAATCAGTGCAGTTTTTTCTTGTTTTAAAGTAGAAATAATTTTTGAGTATTCATCAACTTCTTTACTTTTTACTGTCATATGTCCATAATACTTTTCATCAACGTTATGCATCTGCATTTCATAGTGTTCAAGTTGTCTATGTTTACTCATTGTTTTTGCTTTTTGTTCTTCAAGCTCTTGTTGTAATCTTGGGATATATGATTCTAGTTGTTTAAGATTATCATTTAATTCATTAATTAATTTTTTATATGAATATTCTCTTTTATTAAACTCTTGAATACTTTTAACTACTTTTTTCTGAAACTCTCTTTTTTCTGTACTCTCTTTTGTTGTTGAAAATCCAATTGTTATATACTCGGTTTTTGAATTATTTTTTAATTTGAAAATTGTATTTTTTAAATAAAAAATTTCTTTATCTTTTGTTATAAACTTTGTATTCCCACTCCAAACTTCACCTTTTCTTATAAATTCCCATGTTTTATCAATGGCATCTTTTGGAATATCAGGATGTATCAAATCAGTTAAATTTAAATTTTCTAATTCTTCTTTTGTATATAAAGATTCTTCTAAAAAACTAGAATTTCCAAATGTAATTTTCCCATTATCATCCATTCTATAAATTAAAGCTACATGATCTACTGCTTCAAGATAGTTTTCTAATTCTTCTTTTTTATCATCTAATTGTTTGCTGATATATTTTTTTTCACAGGCATCAGCGATTTTCTTTAATAAGATATCAGTTTGAACAGGTTTGATTATATAGTTAGAAACATTTAAATCAATAGCCCTTAAAATATTACTTGTTTCATTTCTTGCTGTTACAAAAATTACAGGTATAATAGCGTCAATTTCTCGAATATTCTCTAACATATCAAGACCATTCATAATAGGCATGTTTATATCAGAAATTATTAAATCTATTTCATTAGTTGATGATTTAGCTTCTTTAAATTTTTCTAATCCTTCTAATCCATTTGCAGCTGTAATAACAGTTTTAAATATTTTTGAAAGTATTTTAGCAAGTATATCTCTTGCTAATTCTTCGTCTTCTACAAAGAGAACAGTTTGGCTTTTTAAATATTCTATATCAAACATAATTTCTTCCTATTCGTAGGGTGTAATAGAAGGGGGAAACTCTTCAAATGCTTTTTTTATCGATGTAATTATCGAATTTTTATATTTGTGATTTTGCATTGGATTCGAAAATTGCAGATAATCAACAGCACCTTGTTGAGTTTTTTCTTTTTTGTAAACAAAAACTACTTTTTTCCCAAGTTTTACACTATTCTCATAAAGAGTTTTTGCATAATCATTTATATATGGGAACTCTTTTTCTTTAATTTTATCTCCCCAACAGAAGAATACAAATTTACCACTAGGAATTAAATTTGCTGCATCTAAATACATGATATCTCTATCAAATTGTGTTGTTTGAAAAGAATTATAACTTTCTAGATCGTTATTGAATTTTTCTAATAAAACAGGAATATCAATACTTTTTTCTATTAAATTAAATAAGTTTCTAATCTCTACAATTTTACCTTCACAATTTGCTCTCATTGCTTGTTTGAAAACTGTGATATATGTTTCAGCTTTTAGCTCAATCATTTTGCCAAAATCATCAAAATCTTGTTCAAGTAAATATTTATTTGAATCAAACCCTACTGGAGTTACCATTGGACTATATAAAAATACAGTTCCTATAATATTGTTTTTTCTATCTTTTGCAGTTTTTATTTTTTCTTTTAATTCTTTAACCGTTATTTCTTCGTCTTCTCTATTAAAATACATATAACTTTGTGTTAAAAATATCTCATCATATTTAGTTTCAATCGTTCCAAAATATTGCATTGAATTCCCTTATTTATTTCTAATTAAATTTTATCAAATAATTGTACATAACTTGCTTATATTTTTTATTTATGTTTTTGATATATTCTTAAGTTTGCACACTCATGAATTAGCTCTTTATAATATTTTGTATTAGAATAATCATTTTTTAGCATATCAAAATATTTTCCATAGCTATTTTTTATATAATTATCATAAACTTTTTTATTGTAAAACCAATATCTTTCAAGGTCATATCTATTTAAATCTTTATTATAATAATCCTGCATTTTTGTAGAATAATTAATATCAAAAAGTGCAAGTTCAGCTTTTGATAACATATAAGTTATTTTTGCTTTAAACTCTTTTTCTTTTGATTCTTCTAGTGCTATTGTATAGTATTTTATTGCTAAATTTATTTTTTCTTTTTGTAAATCATAATCATTAAAAGAGTAAACACTTCTATAAACTGTTGTTAAAATATTTGAGTTTCCAAAGTAGCTAAGATTGTATAAAGCGTTTGCAAAAAGATAGTTATCCATGACACTTTTTGGATTCTTTTCAAGCTCCTTTTGTATAACTAAAGTTTTGTCTAAAAACTCTTTTATACTCATTGTATTTTGTTTTCCGCTTCTGTTATTTCCTCTTATTAGTCCATTAAATGGGTTGAATTGAACTTTCTCGTTTAAAAGTGAAGAGTTTAAATTTAATGCTTCTTCAAACTTAAGATTATTTATTAGAAGTTTTGTTTTTGTATTTTGAAGATTTTCATCTAAGACAAATTTATTGTCTTGTTTTTTTATCATTTTTTGTTCTAAATACTTATTTGCAAAATGTTCTTTGATTTTTGAATCTTTTGGATTTTCCATAAATATTCTAAATTTTTCTAATAATTCTAAATCAAAAGTGGCTAAATCTAAATAGTTTATATGATTTGCTAAAAAGCTATTAAACTTATCATTTTGTTTTAAATATAATTTTTCTAATACTACAAATGTATAGTTATGAATTGAGTTTGAATTTGTTTCATTTTTAGTTAATTTTATCATCTTATCATAAATGCTATTTTCGATTCTTGTATCTATTTTTTCTAATTGCTCTAAATACAAAATATAAGATAAAGTTTGAACTTCATGTGAACTTGGATAATCTTTTATTAATTCATCTGTTAATTTAGAACTTTCTTTATAGTTTTTTTCATATAAATTAAAATAAGCAAGACTTAGTTTTACTAAATACATATCATCTTTTTGAACTGTTTGTAAAAATTCTATATATTTTTTATAAGGAAAATTTCTTTCATATTCAGAACTTTGATCAAAAAAATGTTGAGTATTTAAAAGCTCTCTAAAAAGAGTAAAATCAAACCATTTTGAGTTTTTATCAAGGGAGTAAATATTTTGCAGCTCTTCTAAAATATTACTATTTTCATTTAATGCTCTTAATGCAAAGAATTTTGTTTTTTCCTCATTTGTATTTGCTAGATTTAAAAGTTCATTCCATTGTGTATCACTTTTTATATGGAAAAAATTATAATAACTAAGATGTGAATTGATTTTATCTTTATCAAATAGTTTTGAGAATTCATAAACACCCTTTTCAACTTGTTTATTTTTTACTAAAGCTCCTGCATAAAGTCCTTGAATCCAATCTTTTACGATAGTTTTATCTTTATTTTCAAGTAAATATTTGTATTTTTCATATATTTTTAAAGGATTTTCTTTTTTATAGTGAGCAAGTCTTAGGCTTAGATAAAAGTATCTAAGTTTTAGCCAAGATGAGTTTACTGTATCTATTTTTTTTAAGGTTTCATTTAAAATAAGAGTATATTTTTTTAATTTTTTCTTTTCTTCTTCACCCATATAATAGTCATTTGTTACATGTTTTTCTTGCTCTTTTACAAGATTTATATAATCTAAGATTTCTTTATCTTTTAGTTTTTCAAGATTTATTCTTTTATAAACAAAATCTTCAATTTCATTTATAGAGTATTTATCTTTTAACTCTTTTTTCCACTCTTTTAGATTTTCTTCTTTATTTTTTTCTTCATAAGCCCAAAGTATTGTATTATAAACATTTGCTGAGTTTATCTCTTCTGAGATATTAGAAAATGGCATATTTCTATTTTCTAAAAATATAAACTCTTTTTGATTATAATCCCAACCACCAGCACATGCAAATAGTGAAAGTTTTATAAAAAACCATAAAATTAAAGTTCTTAAAATCATATTTTACCTTTTATTAAATCTTCTAAATTATATTTGTTTTTGTATTTTAAAGTATAAAAAATTACTTCATCAAATCTATTTTTTGATAAATCTAAAAAATCATTTAATGCTATTTTGATATCTTTTTCTTGTGAATCTTCAAATCTAAAAATATCTTCTTTATAAATATACCTTCCTTTAAAATAAAAACTATTTAATGCTTTATAAATATTTACTGAAACCTCTTTAAAGTTAGAATCAAAATCTTTTTTTTCAATACCTTCAAAAATACTCAAAGATTTATTATCTCTAAATTGAATTGCTTGTGAATATAAAGGAAGTGCAAGTTTCAATTTTAATTTATAAGTATCAAAATTGTAATGATACTTTTTTGCTATATCATTATTTAAAATAGAATTTTTTGTATTAAAATCACCTATATTTGACATATTATAATACATCAAAACTCCATAATCAACAGGAGGAATCCCAGTTTTTGAATAATATTTTATTTGATGAAGTCGTATGGTTGCACTTATTGTTTTATTTAATTTTTCTTTTAAATCTTTTAAAAGCTTAAAATAGTTAGATTGACTTGAATCAGACCAATCGCAATCTATTTGTACTTCATTAAAATCAAGATTTTTAAGTGTTTTTAATATAGCGTTTGAAACAAGTGAATAATCCAAATTTTTCATAGTTTCATTTGTAATATAAACAACAGGGACAAAATCTTTTGGTTTTGATTTAAGCTGTGTTTTTATGATTTCAAGTTTTGTGGAATAAGCTATATCTAAAACTTTTATATATAGTTTCTCTTTTATATTTTCACTATCAAAACTATTTTCCCAAGAATAAAAAGAGATAGTTAAAGGAGTTGTTTTTTTACTTTGAATAAAAATAAATGAAACAATTGAAAATATAATAAAAAGAAGTAGTAAAATCTTTTTCATAAAATATCCTTTTAAAAAGCATTAACTTTTTTTACTCGATTTTTTTTCAGCCACTCTTCTTGTAGTTCTTTACTTTTTTTATTATCAGCTTTTTTGTTTATGAATCTTGATTTTACAAAACTTGAACTATCGTCATTTTCATTGTAAGTATATGTAAGATTTAAATCTGCTAGTTGTATTACATTTTTAGCTCTTGTTGCTGCTACATAATAGATATTTAACTCTTCATTTATTCTTTGATATGAGATTTTATTCTTTGTATTTACTATCTCTTTTTTTGAGATAAAATCATCAGCCATTATAACTTGCTCATACTCTAAACCTTTTGATTTATGGGTTGTTGTAAAGATAATATCAGCTTGATTTTTATCACTTACTAAATGCTCTTTTATTTTTTTATTTATATCAAAAATATTATCACCATAGGTATTTATAAATTTTATAATATTTAGATAATCTTGATTTTTTGTATCTTTTGCAAATTGCTCAAGCTCACTTATTGTGTCAAAATCTTTGATTTCATCAATTGTAATTTTGTCATTTTTTTTCTGTTTTAGATAAAAAATAGAGTAAACAGTTTGGTTCATAAATGAGTATGAATTATAACCACCTTCAAAATATATTTTCTTTTTATCATGAATAAAATAGACTAATTGCTGAACTAATCCAAAGGTACTTCTAGCTATTACACAAAAGGGTTTTGAAAAATTTATATGTTCTTTTCCTATTTGTGTCGTACAGTCTAATCCTGTTATTTTTAGGGTTTTACTTGAGTTTAATGAATATAAAGTATTTAGATTGTTTTGCAAGATTTTTGCGTAATTATCTCCAAATCTAAAACTTTTTGTTAAATCAAATGAGGGTAAATCTATTTTATTTAAAGCATTTGTGGCAAATCTAAAAGTATAAATTTGTTGAAAAGAATCTCCCACATAAATACGTCTGCAAGTTTGATTTTCAACAATTCCAATCATCACATCTGAAATATCCTGAGCTTCATCCACTAAAATTAAATCATAGGGTAGGTTTGTGGATACTTTTTTATTTAGATAAAACATTTTTAGATAAAAATCATGGGTTGCATCTATGACTTTATTTTTCATGGCAGATAAAATAGTTTTTAAATGCTCTAATACTCTTTTTTCATTTTTGCTTAAAAGTTCAAGTATTTTAGCTCCTAAATCTGATTGCTTTTTATATGATTCAATTAGTTTATCATCAAGAGCTATTAAAGAGGAGTTACAATAAAAATTCACCAAATCTTTTATCAAAGCCACATATTCAGGTATTGGATAATATGATTTTTGGTTTACTGTTAGCTCGTGGTGTGTTATAACTCGCTCTATAATTTGATTTTTTAATTCGTGAGCAAGATTGTAGTTGTATGCTTCTATTTTATTATATGCAAGCGAGTGAATAGTGCTTACGTGCATAGAAGGAAGATTATACTCTTTTAGTTTATCTTGAAGTGATACTTGTAAAGATTTATTATATGCAAGATATAAAATCTTTAAGTGGGAATTTTTTTTTGCATACTCTAAAAGTGTTGTTGTTTTTCCACTTCCTGCTACGGCATTAATTTTAAATGAGAGTTTATCACTGTTGATTATCTCTTCTTGCTCTTTTGTTAATTTCATTTTGAAATTTTAGCAGGCATTTCTAAATAACTTATAAAAAGAAAAATTTTAAACAAAAACTCTTCTATTTTCTACTTTTTTGATATTTGAATAGTTATCTAAATAATCAAGATAAGTAATAAGATATTTTCTGCTTAAATCAAATCTAGTTTTGAAGTTTGAAATTTCTATAAAACCATCTTCTTTTATGATTTCTTTCATGGTTTTTACTATTTTATTTAAACTTTCAAAATGAATAAAAAGATTGTGTTGAAGTCTTATTACTTGTTTTTTGGCTGTTAGAGATTTCAAAATATCATCACCTAGCTTTCTATCAATATCTAAATCATCATAGATATTATAAGGAGCTGTTGGTGTAATATCTTCTTGTTTTAATCTATGTAAAAATACAGTTTCTAACTCTTTTGTAAAATCTTCTTTGATATTTGAATTTTTATAAAGTGAAACATCTCTTACTAAAAATTCTTCACTTACAAGTTCATCTAATGCACATTGAATAAAAGCTGTACTTGCCCACTTTAATCTAAGATTTATAGAAGCATTTGAAAGTAGGGCATAACTGTTTTTTGTATAAATCTCTTTTATAAAATCTTTAATCAAATCTTTTGTCTGTAAAGGATAAATAACTAATTCTTTCTCATCTACAAAAACATTTTCAAGTTTTTTTGCAAAAGTAATTGCCTCTTCATGTGAAAGAGCAAATCTTTGAGTAGATGATATTATTCCTAAACCTTTTTTATGGGCTTCTAGAAGTTCCTCATAAGCAAGGGGAAAATTACCATTTTCTAACGCTTCTAATAATCTTCTTTTTTGATTTTTTTTCATAGGATCAATAACAGGATTTAAAACTTTCCCACCACAAATAGTATCATTTGCATTTCGTAAAATAATTTTTTCTCCAAAAATACAATATAGTTTTTCATTAGCTTTAAGTGTGGCAAATCCTGTTTCTAAATTTGTAATACAATCAAATAATAAAACTTTTACTTCTATTTTTTTTGCTCCAATAAATAAAGTATATGTTTGATTATGGTGAAGTTTTTTATCTTTTAGACATTTAAAAGAGATATCAATACCATCAAAACCTCTAATATGACCTTTTTTTGTGATTAAATCGCCTCTTTTGATTTGATTTATATTTACACCTTGTAGGTTTAGTGCTGCTCTATTTGAGATATTTGCTTCAAGAATATTGTTATTATGAACTTGGATATTTTTTATTTTTGATTCCATTTGTGAATCACAAATAAATATTTTTTCATTTAATTCTATTTTTTTACCTAAAATTGTACCCGTTACAACTGTTCCAATTCCTTTTGGTGAAAAAACTCTATCAACATAATATCTAAAGAAGTTTTCCTCTTGTTTGATGCTATTGTTTATAGAAAACAAAGAGTTTTTTAGTTTTTCAATAGACTCTTTTTCATAAATAGAAACTTCGTGGATAAATTTTATTTCAAAATCAAAAGTATTTAAAAATAGTAATAATTGCTCTTTTTTCTCTTTTAACTCTTTAGGTGTAACTAAATCTTTTTTTGTAATAACGACTATAATCTCTTTTAATCCCAAAAGATTAATAATCTCCAAGTGTTCAACTGTTTGAGGTTTTATTCCCTCAGCAGCACTTACAACAATCATCACATAATCAAATCCAAAAGCCCCTGCAATCATATTTTTTACAAGTTTTTCATGTCCTGGAACATCAATAAAAGCGATATTTTGCTGACCTCTTGATAGATTTGAAAAAGATAAATCTATTGTGATTCCTCTTTGTTTCTCTTCATTTGTACTATCTCCTTCAAAACCATTTAAAGCTTTGATAAGAGCTGTTTTTCCATGGTCAATATGTCCTGCTGTTCCTATTATTATATTTGACATTATTTAAAAACCTTAGCAATTATATTTGCAATTTGCTCAATTTGCTCTTCTTGGATAGTTCTAAAATCTAAAAGAACCTTATCATTTTCAATTCTTGTTATTAGATTGTTTGCACGTAGGAGTTTTTCGATTTTATTTGGCTTGTAGTCTTTGAAAGAAACAGTTATTCCAAAAGATGGAATTTTTCTATTTGGAGTTGTTCCTCCACCTATTAGTGTTTGAGTTTCTAATACTTGAACTGTACAAATATTTTGTATTTTTTCTTTTAAACTATTAGCTCTTTGTTCTAGGGTTTCAAGGGAAGTAAAAAGCATATTTAATGTGGGAATATCATCTAACTCATTTTTTAAATATGAGTTTAGATTATCTTCTAAAATGCTAAGAGTTATTTTATCAACTCTTAGCATTCTTAAAAGTTGATTTTTTTTGATTTTTGAGATTAACTCTTTTTTACCTATTATGATTCCAGCTTGTACACTTCCTAAAAGTTTATCCCCTGAAAAGCTCAGAAGTGAAGGATTATATTTCATGATTTCTAAAATTGAAGGCTCTTTGCTACTTAGATTAAAAGGTAAGTCAATCATATGACCACTTCCCATATCATAATAGTCTATTACATTGTTTTGCTGGGCTGTTTTTACAATCTCTTCAAAATCAACTTCACTTGAAAATCCTTCAATAGAGTAGTTTGATTTGTGAACTTTCATAAGCATAGAGGTGTTTTCATTTAATGCATTTTCATAATCTCTTAGATGGGTTTTATTTGTAGTTCCTATTTCTTTTAAAATAGCTCCACTTTGAGCCATTACTTCAGGAACTCTAAAACTTCCACCGATTTCTACAAGTTCTCCACGACTAACAACTACCTCTTTATTTTTAGCAAAGGTATTTAAAATCAAAAATACAGCACTTGCATTATTGTTTACAACAATAGCATCTTCACATCCAGTTAGGTTTTGAAGAGTTTTTACAATATGTGTATATCTTTCTCCTCTTTTTCCTTCCGTTAAATCATATTCAAGATTGTTATATGAAGTTGCTATTTGAATAGCCTTTTCTAAGCTTTTTTTATTTATTAAACTTCTTCCTAGATTTGTATGAACAATAATTCCTGTAGCATTTATTACAGTTTGTAAAGAAGGTTCGATTAGATTGTTGTAGTTTTCTATAACTTGAGATATTAAAACATTTTCATCTATAGAGTTAATTTTTTGCTCTAAAATATTTTTTCGTAAGTTATCTATAACTTTTTTAGAAATTTTAGTGATTAGCTCTTTTGAAAATCCATCAAAAGCTTTGTGATTGATAAACTTATCAATTTTTGGAATAGATTTTAGTAAAAACACTTTTACCCTTTCAGATAGTTTTAAAATTTATTAATGTAGAATTGTAGTCTTTTAATAGCGGGAGGCATGTGTACCTGGTGGGCACCACAGGCTTCAAATCTGATTGGCGGTTTATGTGTAATACGCCGTGGTAGGTTCGATTCCTACGCCTTCTCGCCAAAAACAAACTTCACAAAATCAATTTTATTTTTTTGGAGTATATCTTAATTTGAATCATCTAAAGCTTAAAAAGTAAATATTTATTTACCAATTAAGAATCTATTTTATTCTTAATTTTTTAGTTATATTTATAAATAATAATAATGTATATGATAGAATTAACTATTAATTATAAAGGTATTTATAAATGAGAGTAACTATAACTTTTTTATTACTATTTTTTTTCATGATTAATTTAAGTGCATCTCGAGTAGAACTTACATCTAAAGAATTAGATTGGATTAAAAAACATCCTATTATCACACTTGGAACAGATTTGAATTGGGCACCATTTATTATGGTGAACAATCAGACAATAACAGGATATGATAAAGATATATTAAATTTAATAAATGAAAAAACAGGTGCAAATTTTCAACTAGTTGTTGGAAAATGGAATGATATTCTTTTTAAAGCAACTAATAAAAGTATAGATGGATTAAGTACTAGTGCTATTCATGCAGAAAGAGAAAAAGATTTTAATTTTTCAGATATTTATGTTTCAACTCAAAAATTCTTAATTACTTTAAACAATCGTGAAAATATTAATGATACAAATACTTTAAATGGAAAAAAAATTGGGTATCAAGAAAAAAATCTATTTGATAAAAAATTACTAGATCAATATACAAATTCTATTTTAATACCATTTCAGTCTCTTGATGAAATTCTTGAGAATTTAGTTAGAGGTAAAATTGATGTACTTATAGGAAATCATGAAGTTTTTTATATGGCAGAAAAAAATAGGTTACCTTATCTTAAAATAATTGCTAATGTACCTAATGGTAAATTAGATTTAGTTTTTTCTCTTAGAAAAGATTATCCTGAAGCTATTTCCATATTGAATAAAGGTTTAGCATCTATTTCTGATTATGAAAAAATGGCTTTAAATAAAAAATGGTTTTCTTTTCCTCAAGATATAAAAGATGATAGTTTATTTTTAAGTAATGAAGAAAAAGAGTATTTGAAAAATAAAAAAGTATTAACAGTTGCAAATCTAGGGACTCTTCCTCCTTTTAATTTTTATGAAGATGGAACGCCAAAGGGTTATACTGTTGATTATATAAAATTAATGGGAAAATATTTAAATATTGATATTGAATTTATTAGTAATAAAAGTTGGGATGAATATTTAAGAATGTTAAAAGATAAAAATATAGATCTCATTCCTCATGTTGCAATAACTAAAGAAAGAGAGGAATATCTTAGTTTTACGAACTTTAATCATATTGAATATATCACAGGTATGGCTATACACAAAAATAGTAATATCAAATCGATGGAAGATTTAAAAGATAAAATTATTGCGGTTGCTAATAATACTTTTTTACATACATATTTAAAAAATAAATTCCCAAATTATTCTTTGTTATTAACTTCTTCTACTGCAAAAGCCTTGGAAACATTATCATTAGGACAAGCTGACGCTGTAATTGGGAGCTTGCCAGCGCTTAATTATTATATTGAAAAAAATTGGTTAAGTAATGTAAAAACTATTAATATTGATGATTTTGGAGATTCAATTAAAACAAATCTTCCAATGGCTGTATCTAAAGATAATTTGATTTTAAAATCAATTTTAGAAAAAGTGAATTCAGCAATATCTCCTAATGAAATAAGAAAATTAAAGCAAAAATGGATGAATGTTTCATCTAATGAAAATATAAAAGAAAAAATTAATATAGAAGAATTTAATTATTTAAATAAGAAAAAAACTATTAAAATGTGTGTGCTTCCTGATTGGCTTCCTTTTGAACAAATAGATGAAAGAGGGAATCATAAAGGAATAGGTGCTGATATTATGAAAATAATTTCAAAATATATTGATACTCCTATTGAACTTGTACGAACAAAACAGTGGATTGATTCATTAGAAAATTTAAGAAATAGAAAATGTGATATATTACCTGTTGCTATGGATATTCCAAGTAGAAAAGATTATATGAATTTTACAAAACCATATGTATCTGAGCCTTTTGTAATAGCTACAAAGTTAGATAAATTATTTATTAAAGATTCATCTTCTCTTAGCAATAAGAAAATTGGTATAGTAAAAAATTATGCTTTTATTGAAATTTTAAAACAAAAAAATCCTTTAATAGAAATAGTGGATGTTTCAACTACAAAAGAAGGATTAGAACGAGTTAGTAGTGGAGAATTATTTGGATATATAGATACTATGCCAACGATAGGATATGGTATACAAAAATATTCAATGTTTGATTTGAAAATAGCTGGTAAACTGGAATTTAATATAGAACTTAGTATTGCTTCAAGAAATGATGAACCTTTATTAAATACGATTATGCAAAAAGCACTAGATTCGATAAGTGAAGAACAAAAAAGAACGATTATTGGAAAGTGGATAGAAATTAAAGTTGCTCAAGTATTTGATTATACTATTTTATGGCAAATTTCTGCACTGTTTTTATTTATTGTTTTGGCTGTTTTATATAAAAATAGAGCTGTAATTTTAGTTAATAGAGAATTAGTAAAAGCAAAACATGAAATAGAAGACCAACAAAAAATGGTTGATAAATATGTTTTGATTTTAAGAACAGATATAAGTGGAATAATCACAGATGTTAATGAAGCATATTGTAAAGTAACCGGATATTCAAAAGAAGAGTTAATTGGTAAAAAGCATACTATTATGCAAGATCCATCTATGAATAATAATGTTTTTGATGAAATGTGGAATACTATTTCATTAAATAAAACTTGGTCTGGTGAAATCACAAATCTTAAAAAAGATAAAACTATTCTTTCTTTTAATATGTATATTGAACCAATTTTTAAGAATTCTATTAAAATTGGTTATCGTTCAATATGTGAAGATATTACAGATAAAAGAAGAATTGAGGAGTTATCTATAACAGATAAATTAACAGGCCTTTATAATAGATTGAAACTTGATGAAATTATGTTAATAAAAGTTGAGGAATTTAAAAGATATAAAGTTGATTTTTCAGTTATATTAATTGATGTTGATGATTTTAAAAAAGTAAATGATACATATGGTCATGATATTGGAGATTATGTTTTAAAATCAATCGCAAAAGCATTAAAACAAAATATAAGAATAACAGATATTGTAGGAAGATGGGGTGGAGAGGAGTTTATGATTGTTTGTACAAATACAAATTTAAAAAATACAGCTATCCTTGCCGAAAATTTAAGAAAAAAAATATCTAAAATTACCTTTGATAAAGTGGGAAATAAAACTATAAGTTTAGGTGTTTCACAATTTACTAAAGAAGATACAATAAACAGTATATTTAAAAAAGCAGATGATGCTTTATATAAATCAAAAAATAGTGGGAAAAATAAAGTAACTATTTTATAATTTTTATAGAAAAAGGTTTTTATTCAAAGAGTTTATCTTTGAATAAAAACTAACAAATAATTATTGGCTTAATAGCTCTTGGAATTACCTGTCCTATGATGCTAGCATATCCAAAAGATAACTCTTCAAGCTCTTTTATATACTCTTTAGCGTCACTTTCTTTCATTGCTATTAGTAAGCCTCCTGATGTTTGTGCATCGCATAATAAGGCTTTACAATGCTCTGGAAGATTATTCATATATAAAATCTGATCTTCTACATATTTTATATTTCTTTTTGTTCCTCCTGGTATTACATCATTTGCACATAAATCAATAGCTTCACTTAAAATTGGTACATTATTACATGAAATATTAAAGCTAACCAATTCATTTGTACACTCTAATACATGACCTAGCAGCCCAAATCCTGTGATATCAGTACATGAACTCACATCATATTTTCTCATTATTTTTGATGGTAAGTAGTTTAAACTTGCCATTATTTTCGCACACTCTTTGATAAAGTTTAAAGGCAATAAATCTCTTTTTATTGCTGTAGATAATATTCCCATTCCTAAAGGTTTTGTTAAAACCAATACATGCCCAATTAAAGGAGTATTATTTCTTACAATATCTTTTGGATGAATCATTCCTGTAACTGACAATCCATAATACATTTCAGGAGATTCAATAGTATGTCCACCTAGAAGTACACCACCACACTCTTTGATCTTTTCATTTCCACCTTTTAATATAAGCCCTAAAGCCTCTTTTGATAAATTCTTTTTATCAAATCCTACTATATTCATAGCAGTTTTTACATCAGCACCCATTGCAAATACATCACTAAGAGCATTTGCTGCTGCTATTTGTCCATAAATATATGGATCATCAACAACAGGAGTTATAAAATCAAGTGTTTGAACTAAGGCTTGTGTTTCATTTATTTGATATACACTTGCATCTTCACTTGTATCAAATCCTACTAAAATTCTCTCATCACTTGGAGTTAAACCGCAAATAGTTTGTTTAAGATCACCCGGACCCATTTTTGCAGCTCAACCAGCAGCTTGAACGAATTTTGTAAGTTTATATTCGTTGTTCATATTTCTCCTTTCATAATTATTTATTAATTATTTTGTGATTTTTATATAAAATCTAATTCATTAAAAGTATATGTAAATTATAGGATTATTATACATATAAATCATTAAAATATAATTAATAATAAGTAAAATATTTTTTACTTTTTAAGTTTTTATTTATAAAAATTATATTAACATCAATTATAAATTTAGTTCAAGGCCATAGGTTATGGTTTGACATAAAGCTGAAAATTACTCACTTTATCTCTACATTAGAACAAAAAAAACTATTAGAGGTTAATACCCCATGCAAAGAAGAACATTCCTAAAAACAACAGCTGCATTATCAAGTGCTGCAATTTTAACTCCAAATTTTGCATTTGCAAAAGAAGAATCAAATTCATTTGGAATAACAAGCAAACCTAGAAAATTTTCAATTATTAATAAATATGATATAGATGCAAGCAGTGATTCAGCTCAACTTTGGATTCCACTTCCAAAAGACGAAAGTTACCATAAGGTTGTAGATTTTACTTATAAAGGTAATTTTGAAGAAGCGAAAATTGTAAAAAATGAATACAATACAAGAGTTTTATATGTAAAATGGAACAAAGGTGAGAAAAATGCACAAGTAGAAGTTACATTTGATGTTATTATGCAAGAAAGAACAACTGATTTCTCAAAAGCAACAGCTAGTACAAACTATCCAGAAGATGTAAAAGAGTATTTATCTGGATCTAAGCATATTCCTCTTAATGCAAATTTACAAAAAATTAGTCAAAGTATAATTAAAGATAAAAAAACTCCATTAGAAAAAGCACAAGCTATTTATGACTGGACGGTTACTACTATGTATAGAGATAATAGTGTAATTGGTTGTGGAATAGGTGATGCTTCTAAAACTTTAGAAGAGAAAATCTATGGTGGAAAATGTACAGATATTAGTTCTGCTTTTGTGGCACTTTTAAGAAATGCAGGAATTCCTTCAAGAGAAGTATTTGGTATAAGAGCTGGAAAATCATATATTTCATCAGCTTGTGGAAAAGCAGATGAAAAAGGTTTTGCAGATATTACAGGAGCTCAACATTGTCGAGCTGAATTTTATGTAGATGGATTAGGTTGGGTTCCTGCTGATCCTGCTGATGTAACAAAAGTAAGACTTGCTGAAAAACTAACAAATGAAGATAAAAAAATTCAAGACCTTAAAAAATATTTCTTTGGTTCTTGGGAAATGAACTGGGTTGCATTTAATAGTGCAAGGGATTTTGTATTAAATCCAAAACCAACACAATATCCTTTAAATATGTTAGGTTATCCTTATGCTGAGGTTGGTGAAGATGCCCTTGATTATTATAATCCAAAAGCATTCTCATATACATATACTTCAGTTGAGAGAGTATGAAAAAAATAAATATTCCAATAATTAGTGCCGTTTTTACGGCACTAGCTTCAACACTTTGCTGTTTACCTGCATTTTTCTTTATTTTCTTTGGAATGAGTAGTTCTTTATTGGCTTTTTTTACAACACTTGAATTTATAAGAATTCCTATGGCTGTTTTAACAGTTGCTTTATTTATTTTAGGAATAAGACAATTAAATAAAAATATATCTTGTAAAAGGGATAAAAAAAAGAGATTAAAACTGTATATTATTAGTTCTATTTTTTCTTTTATTTTAATTTTTTTGTTGTTTTACCCTGAAATATTACCTTTTTTTATGGATTAGATTATGAAAATTTTATTAATGATATTTATTTTTTGTGGAATTTTAAATGCTTCAATTATTTCTATTATAAAAGTAGAAGGAATGCATTGTCCTTTGTGTACTACTGCTGTTAAAAAAGCCATTAAAGAGTTAGATGGAATCGAAAAAGTAAGTGTTAGATTAAATACAAAAGAAGTAACAGTTACTTACAATGAAGAAACAAATCTAAAAGCTATTTTAGAAGCTATAAAAACAACTTCTTATGAGGGTGTAGAAATTTCAACATCTGAAAATGAGAAATAATTCTACACACAATTATAAATAATTCATTTTATTTCCTTTATATATTAAAAAATTATTTATAATTTTTTGCCTTGATTGTTTTAAAAAATATTTTATCTCTTTTAACAATTGGTTTTTTGTATTTAAATCCATTTTATCAAATGAAATTAATATTGATTCATTTTCTAAATATCTAATATTTAAGCCTCTATTTAAAAAGTGTTCATCTGCTAATTTTGCAAAAGGTGAATATATCTCAATATTATCATAAGTTGGATTAGCTGGTAAAAATTCAAAACCTGATGTTGATGTTGTGTTCATTTTATTCCTTTATTTTTTCTGTAGTATATTAGATATTAAAATTTATATCTTTATCTTAAATTTCATTTTTATTATCTTATATTGCTATTTTTATTATTCTATGATAAACTTAATCTATGAAAAAAGATACAAAACATACAAGAGCAGATATTGTAAATCGTTCTTTAAACTATATTTATAAATATATTGATACTAATATTACACTTGAGGAATTAGCAAAGTTAAATAGTGTTAGTAAATATCATTTTCACAGAATTTTTAAAGAAGAGACGAAAGAAAACCTCTCTGATCGAATAAGTTCTATTCGATTACAAAAAGCTGCGAATTTACTTATAACAAATAAGTATTCAACAATTAGTGAAATAAGTCATCTTTGTGGATATGCTTCTCATACTTCTTTTATAAAAGCTTTTAAAAAAAGATTTTTTTATACTCCAAGTCAATGGAAAAATGGAGAATATAAAAACTTTTCAAAAAATTTTTTAAATTTAGAAGAGAACTTTCATAAACAATTTAAAAATCTAAATCCAATAATAAAAGTAGTTTCTACAAGATCTTGTGCTTATATAAGAAATAAGGGTTATGATAAATTTGCATTATCAAAATCTTGGGAAAAACTTTTGGCTTTTGCTTATGAAAATGGTATTAAAAATAATACTCAAATTGGAATTTATCATGATAATCCAGTAATTAGTGATTATAAAGATTGTAATTATATTGCAGCCATTGAAGTAGATTCTAGTTTTGTTCCTATAAATTCAATAAGTAAATTTGAGGTTATAGAATCATTGTGTGCAATATTTCACTATGAGGGAATTTACGGGGATATTGCAAAACTAATGACATATATATATCATTATTGGTTACCAAATAGCGGATATGAAGCAAAAACACTTCCTGCTTATGCAATTTATCATCAAAATCACTATTTAGAAGGTTATGAAACTTTTAATTTAGATTTTTATATACCAATTAGAGTTGTTTAAGATTAGTTTATAATAAAGTGAAGATAAAAATCTTCACTTTATTTTGTAAAATCAATAGCAATTTTACCTATACTTTTACCACTTTCAACTATTTTATGAGCTTTTTTTATACTTTCTACACTAAAGCCTTCAATTGTTTGTGTTAGTGTAGTTTTGATTTTTCCTTCATCAATTAAAGTTGCAATTTGTTTTAAAATATTATGTTGTTCTTCAATATCATCAGTTTTGTACATAGAACGTGTAAACATAAATTCCCATACAAAAGTTGCAGATTTTGACTTTAGAATTGAAAAATCCAGTGCCCCATCAAATTCAACAATAGAACAAATAGAACCTTGTGGAGCTATTAATTCTGACATCGCATCCCAATGACCTTTTGTATCTGCTACATTGAATATATAATCAACATTATCAAATCCAAGCTCTTTTACTGAATTAATTAAATCTCTATGATTTGCTATATAATCAGCACCCATAGATTTAACCCAATTAAAAGATTCTTCTCTTGAAGCTGTTGCAATAACTGTTAGGTTTGTTGTTGCTTTTACAATTTGAATGGCAATTGAGCCAACACCACCAGCTCCTCCTATAATAAGGATTGTTTTATTTTGAGTTTTATTTATTTTTAATCTATCAAAAATTGCTTCCCATGCTGTTAATGAAGTCAAAGGAAAGACGGCTGCTTCAACATCATTTATTGTTTTTGGTGCAAGTGCAGCTATTCTTGAATCTACAAGTTGATATTGAGTATTAGAGCCATCTCTTGTGATATCTCCTGCATAAAATACCCTATCATTGATTTTGAGATTTTTTACATCACAGCCAATTTCTTCAACTATACCAACAGCATCATAACCTAAAACTTTTGGCTCATCTAAAACTGTATTAGTAGCTGCTCTAATTCTTACTTTTGTATCAACAGGATTCATAGAAACAGCATTTATTTTTACTAAAATATCAAAGCCTTGTGCAATAGGTTTATCTTTTTCAAATTCAAATAAACTTTGTTCATTTTCAATATTATAAGAAGTTTTAAATCCAATAGCTTTCATTTTTTAATCCTTTTATTTTATTAATGGTGTTTTTACAATTAGGTATGTACCCGTACTTTCATCTTTGCCTTTATTTAGAGCAGCTGTTCTATTTAATTGATTTATAACAGCATAAATATATCCATCATTTCCTATTTCAAGACCATCAGGCCAAGATTGATCTTTAGGTAAAGTTGCAATAATTTTGTATCCATTTTTATTTGATACACCAATAGCTTGATTTTCAATATCAGTGATATAAACATTTTTGTTTTTATCAACTTTTATCCCATCACTATAAGGTTTAGGTGCATATTCTTTGATATTTTTTATAACTTCTTTTTCATCATTAAAACTACTTGCAGAAACTTTATATATCATTTTACCATTTAATGCACCAAAATATATCCATTCAAAATTAGAATCAATTGTAATTGGATTTAGTGCAAAACCTCCTTCAAAATCTGGCATCATAGATGGATGATTTTGAGCTATTCTTGAAGATTTTCCTGTTATTGTATCTATAACAACAAATGCAGGTGTTGGAGCACTCTTTAAATCACCTTGAGTCATATCTGCAATGATGATTCGATTTCTTTTTTCATCAAGTGCAAAATCTTGTAAAAAACTTGTAGGTGTTAGTACATTTTCTGGAATTTTAATAATTTTATTTAATTTATTTTCTTTTATATTCCACACAACAAACTGCTTAGAACCCATATCTAAAACCCAAAGATTATTTTTATTATCAACTGTTACACCAATTGTTGCTTTAATTACTGAATTATTTCCATTTGATGAATCTGAGTACTCTTTATTTGGATAGATAGTTTTTGTACCGTTTAAAGAAAGTTCAAGAACTTTTGTGTTGGAATTTACAATAGGATGACCAGTTACGAAGATTCTACCATCTTTAGACATTGCCATATTTGCAGGTCTGATTTCATTAAATGATGCAACTGTTTGAACTACATCAATATCATTTGCTGATGAATAAGTTGTTAGTGCAAATATCGAACCTATCAAAATTTTGTTTATTTTTTTCATTGTATTTCCTTTTTGGTTATTGTTAGACATAAATTATCTTTACAGTAATTTATGTAAGTAATGGAATTATACACCTATATGTTATAATAAAAAAGTCATATTCTGCGAAAAAAATCAATCATTTGTGCGATAATTTTTTTTTGATTATTTGAAAAATTTATTTTAAGGTCTATATAGTTCTTTTACCGTAAAATACGATTATGAAGAAGTTAATAACAAGTAAGTCTCATTTTGAACAAATAAATTTAGCATTAGCTTATGTCCATAATAACTTTGGTGCAAATATCACTGCTGAAGATTTGGCTATTGAAAGTGGTTATTCAATATTTCATTTTCATAGAATTTTTAAAGAAATTACAGGTGAAAATGTTAATGATTATATTCGAAATACAAGATTAGAAAAAGCTTCAAATATTTTACTTTATAATCAACATAAAACTATTGAAATGATTGCCAAAGATTCAGGATTTTCAACTGCAACAGGCTTTAGTGCAGCTTTTAAAAAAAAGTTCTCCATTACGCCAAAGGATTGGAGAAAAGGTGGATATTCCAAAAAATCTTCTAATTTTTCAAATGCAAATATATCAATGATAAAAGTTGATAAAATGATTGAAATTGAAAATCCAATAATTATAAATAAGCCAGATATTCATATTATTTATATGAGAACTTATGGATATGAAGATGATATGAGTTTAATTTGGAATAATATGCATCAATGGTGTGAAAAGATGAATATTTTAAGTACTCCTCACAAATATATAGGATTATTTCACAATCATCCATCATTTGAACCTTATAATCGAGCAAGATATTTAGCATGTATTGAAATACAAGAAGATGTATTTAGAAATGGTAAAGTTGGTCGTTGCAAAGTTAGTGAGGGCAGATTTGCTAAATTTGAATTTATATGTAACCATAGTGAATTGTATAAAATGATGCATTTAGCTTATATGAATTGGTTGCCAAGTTCTCAATATGAAGTAAGAAATTTTCCAGCTTACGTAGAGTATAAAAATCCTAAAAATCTTTTTAATAATGGGATTTTAGAAGTGGATTTTTATATGCCTATACAATTAATTATGTAAATTATAAGAATAGAAAAAAAGGTTAAATTAAATGAATTTAGAACAAATACAAGAAAAATTAATAGATGATTTTGATTTTGAAAAAGCTTTAGAAATTTTAGAAAAGTTAGGAGAAAATTTTTCTAAAAATGATTTGATTGAAAATGCAAAAGCTTTAATTAAAATGACATATACTTCAAGAGAAATGGATGATGTATTTTTTAATGCAGCTTATATTGTAGCTTCAAGAAGTTATTATGAAGGACGAGAAGTTCATTATAGTTTAAATTTTACTTTAGATATTCAATCAAATCTAGAACTTGATTTAGAAAAGACTTTTAAACATAGAATAGTAAGTGAAAAAGAGTTCATTTTAAGAGAAGAATTATTAAATTTATTAGAGTTAAATAGAATAAAGTTTGAAGAAGATAAAGATGAATTCTCTAAAAGTAATGTTTATAAAATAGAAGAGATTTTGGAAATACTTGATTGAAAAATCAAATATTATCCAAAGCTTGTTCATTAAACCTATAAGTTTTATGCTGAACTTTTACTAAGATATTTTTTTCTGCTAACTCTTTGAATAGTTTAATTAAAGTGGGTTTTGAAATAGCAAAGCTTTCCATAATATCTGTGTATGAGGCTATAAAAAGGTTTTCATTATCTAAAGTATTTATGATATATTTAATAATTGCTACTTGTTTTCCATCTGTAATTGCTGAGATTGTTTTGATTACATTATTGTTTTTTTGAATCTCTTTTTTTTGTACAATTGGAAGTAAAATATCATGTAAGCTATTTAATAATTCATTTATATTTATGGGTTTTATTATATAGTTTTCAACTTTTAGTCTTATTGCATCTAATAAATATTGTGTATCTGTGTGTGCTGTTGTAAGAATGGTTGGAATATTTATATTTTTATTTTTTATATGTTTTAGAAAATCAATTCCATTTTCATTTTTTAGTAAAATATCAGAGATAATCACATCAACTTTTTTATTTAGTAAGATATCTAAAGCTTCAGTTATGGTTTTTACAGCATAAATATTATTTACAAAATCTTCTAAAATATCTTTTGTATGTTTCAATAAATTTTCATCATCTTCAAGATATAAGATATTAAAATCATGTAAAATATTTAGGTCTTTATTATGCATTTTCACTTGTCCTATTGTCATTTTGTATTGGTATTTTTATTGTAAATAATGAGCAGTTAAATACTCTTTCATCTTTTATTTTATGTAAAATATTTTTACATGAAATTTCCCCATCCATATGTTTTTCGATTATTTGCTTAGACATATAAAGCCCGATACCCGTTCCTGCACTTTTGTATTTTGTAGTGTAGTATGGTTCAAATATTTTTGCTAGGATTTCTTGGGGGATTCCTCCTCCATTATCAAGTATATTTACAACTAGATGATTTTTAAACTTATTTACAATTATTTTTATAATTCTATCATTTTTATCAACATTAGAAGATAAAGCGTCTTTTGAATTTGAGATTATATTTAAAAATACATGGGATAATTCATTATAAAAACTGTTTATTTTTATATCTTTTTTAATAGTTAATTTAACTTCTATGCCTTCTTGAATTAAAAGATATTTTGATAATTCAATGGAATGTTCAATACAGTTTTTAATAGAAAATTCACTTTTTATTTTATTTGGTGAAAAGAAGTTTTTAAAGTCATCAAGGGTATTTGACATATTGTTTGCTAAAAGTAGGGCATCTTTTACTTTTTCATCTACAAAGTTTTGATTTAATTTACCTAAAAGCATTTTAGTTTGAAAACTTTGAATAATCATAGTAATAGAACCCAATGGTTGTCTCCATTGGTGAGCTATATTATTTAGCATTTCACCTAAAGATGCAAACCTTGCTTGTTGAAACATAATAATGTCTTTTTTTCTATTTAAAATTACTTCTTTTGAAATTTTAGTTTCCAAAGAGTTGTTTAGTTCTTGAAGCTCTTTTGTTTTGATATTTACTTTTTCTTCAAGTGAATTATGAAGTTGTTTAAAGTTATTGATAATAAAAATAGATAAAATAACTGAAAATAAAAATACTATAAAAATAGAAATTATTGAAAAAATAAGAATAATATTAAAAATCTTATCAGTATTTCTTTTTTCATTAATTGCAAGTGATAAATCATAATTAATCAAACTAGTTAAATAAATTGAAAGAGAGTTTATTTGAAGATTAAGATTGATATAATAGTCTTCTTTTTGAGTATTTAAATTAATTTTTATAATACTATTTTTTATAATTTCCATTTTACTATTTATATTATTCATGATACTATTTTTTAAAGTTTTATTTTCATAGTAATTTTCTTGTTTAATCACGAACATTTTAATAAAAGTTGTTAATATATCTTTATTTTGTATTTGAATTTGTTTTTTATATGAAGACCAACTTTTATCTATTATTTCTTGAGCTAGTTTTAAAATCTCACTTGCTTGTTTATCTGATATTTGTTTTTTCTCAAAATCACTTAAAGTATCTTGAATATTTACAGCATAGGCATCTTTTATATTTTCTAATTGCATTAAGCTTTTTGTTCTTTTATCAAATAAAATATCAAAATCTTGTTTTATGGCAAAAATTGATATTTGTGAAAGTATGATAATACAAGTCATTCCCCCTGCAATAATAAAAATTAAAAAGGCAGTTTTATACTTGAATTTTAACTTATCAAAATATGAAATTAGAGCATTAAATTTATTTTTCATTTTTTATCTCTATAAACTGATTATTTTCATATCCAAATAGATAAATTTTATTTAAAAGTTGTGAGTTCTTAAACTCTAAATCTATTCCTTCTAAAAGATTATTAGGTGTGGTTTTTAACATATAAATAAATTTTTTTCTTGTGATTTCACCTTTGATTCTTGAAATCGCATTTACTAAGATTTTTGCAGATAAAAATGCTTCAAATGATAAAAAACCTAACTCTTCTTTTGGATAATATTTATGCATTAATGTTTGATACTCTAAAACTATAGGAATATTTGTATTTAGATAACTAGGAACTACTTGTGAAAATAATAAATTTTCGGTGTTTGTATTTAGTTTTCCAAGCTCTTTTATCATAGAATTTGCATCTCCAAAAGAGATATTACAAAAAATTGTATTTTTTAAATCTTCATTTTCTTTTGCTTTTTTTATAAATAATGAGTTGGTTTTATAAGCTCCAATCATAAATATAACTTCAGGTTTTGCATTTTTGATTTCATTAAAAGCATGACCAATAGAAAGAGTATTTCTTTTGTAAGAACCTTCAGCTACTAATGATATATTTTTCTTTTTTAGTAGCTCTAATAAAGATATGTAACCTTCTTCTCCATAATCATCATTTTGATAAAAAACTGCGATTTTATCTAGTCTTCTTTGGATACTTAGATAATTTATTAAAGTTTCAATTTCTTCATCATAAGAACTTCTAAAGTTTATAAAATTTTCATTTTTATTATCCCTTAGAAATGAGGCTCCTGTAAATGCAGAAAAAAACGGAATATTTTCATCATA
>JAHIWE010000110.1 GCA_018816105.1 bacterium
AGAAGATTTTAAAGCTAGAGAGTTTGTAAGAAAACAACTTGAGAATGATTTAAAGTTTTTTTATTATCAAACAAATAACGAGTTTTCTATGTTGGAAAAATATTTTGAATATAGAAAATATAGCTATAAAATATTAAATGATGATTTTGATTGTGATGTTTATATAAAACAGATTGCTCCAAGGGTTTTTGATTCATTGGAGCAAAACTCTATAAATAAGGGTTTTAAGATTTTTGAGAATCAAGAGGAATTAAAACTTTTAAAAGATATTGAAAATAGTGAAATTATATCTATCAATGAAAAAAAAGATTTTATAGAAATAATCTATAAAAAAGATGAAACAGAAAAATATCTAACAATCAAAACAAACTGTTTTATGAGTTCTATGGGCGGAATAGGGACTTATTTTGAATTTGATAATAAAAAACTATCAGATGTTCAAATCTCTACTATTTTTCAAGATATTAAAAAAATAGTAAAAATTTTTCATTTGGCAAAAATAGAACCATATTTTAGAACTGATTTAATAGAGATTATTTACAAAAATCAAGAAAATATTACTTGCTCATATCATCTTACTTTTGAAGAAGAGATTGAAGATATAGTTGTAAGTGCTGTAAAATATGGAAATATATTTTCCTTTAAAAGTAAAATTTTAGAAGATGAAAGAAAAACCCAACTAGATTATAGTTATTATGATGAATATTTTTGCCCAAAATATTTTATAGATAAAGTTGATGAAAACAATAATATAAAAAGAGTTTGTTATGGGTACTATGATTTGGATTATCCACTTTTTCTTTTTGATAAAAAGTTAAGATTTGAGTTTGATGAAAAACTTGGAATAAAGGCTTATAATTTTTCATCTTTTGAATATCATCTTTTACCCGAGATTGAAGTTTATAACTCTTTATCAAAAAAAGAAAAAGAGAGATTACATCATTTTTTAAGAATTGCGGAACTTTATATAAATGATTTATATGTAAATAAAAAGTTTGATAATGAGATTTTTTTTGATACAGAAAGAAATCCAAAGTTGTTTTCTAAAATAGATGAAATAAAAGAAAAATTAGAAAAAAACTTATGGGGGAAAAAGCTGATTTATTCAAATGCTGAACAAGGGCATCCAGCAACGCAAGAGATTTTTTTATATTTTAAAGATGATAAAAAATTTTTATATTTTTTACAAACAGATTGGATTAGTGATTGGATAACTATAAAATATAATAATGATTTGAAAACTAATTTAGAAAATATTTTTTGAAAATAGGAGGGAAGAGGGTGTATAAACTTTCAATAGCTAAAGATTTATTTGATAATATTTTATTAAAAAAAACTCTAATTTTAGAAAAAGAGAATAGTAATTATTGGAAAAAAGAGTTATTAGAACCCATAATAGTTGATGATAAATTAACTTATAAAATCAAACAATTTAATAAAATAACTTTAACAAATGGTTTGGGAGATGATAAACCTCAAATGATTATTGAGTGTAAAAAAGTTGATTATTCTATTGAAAATGGATGTTTTGAGTTTTATTTAGGAAAAATAATTGAACAAAAAAATATTACAACTTTAATAATTGATGAAAAAGATATTCTAATAAAACAGTTATTACAAGAAAAAGAAGAGTTGAAAAATATACTAAAAGAGATGAAAGATAAATTTAAAAATGACTAGAGAGTTTTTCTCTAGTCATAAATAAAGAATAATTTAAAAACTATTTTGCGATTTGATCAGCAATAGCTTGGATAGCAGCATCATCAAGACCTTTTACTTGTCCAACCATTAAACCTTTCATCGCTCCACCATAAGTTCCATCTTGATAACCTTTTAATGCAGCTACAAATTCAGCTTTTGTTAAATCTTTAATTATTTTAGATTTTCCTAAAGCAGCTTTTTCTCCATTTGCACCATGACAACCTGCACATTTTGCATAAGGGTTAGCAAAAGCAACACATGCTGTTAATAAAGATGCAGCGATAATAATTTTTTTCATGAAAGATCCTTTTTTTTATATTAGTCTAATTGTAGTAAATTTTTCTTTAGTTTTTATTGACTTCGGTCAATAAATTTAGAATTTTAATAAAGAATAACCAAAAGGTTATTCTTTATTTAGAAGTAATCTCTCTTTTTAACTCTTCTTTATTGATTTTATTTTTATCAGATGGTACTAAAGGTAAAGATTTTTTATAAATAATTTTAGAAGGAAGCATATATGAAGCTAAATGATTTTTTAATTCAAATAAGATTTCACTTGAATTTAACTCATTTTTTGCAGAATATACTAATACTATCTCTTCTTCAATTTCTTCATTTTCTATTGAAAAAACTGCACATTTGTCAATTTGAAGAATATTTTTTTCAACTACAGATTCAATTTCAAAAGGATTAACTCTAAATCCTCTAGTTTTTATCATATCATCATGTCTTGAAACAAAATAGAAATATCCTTCTTCATCTTTATAAACATAATCTCCAGTTTTTACAACAGTCTCATGAGATAATTGTCCTTCAATGTTGATTACATTTTTTAAAATATCAATTGATTTAAATCTTTGTTCTGTTTCTTTTGGAGCATTCCAGAAACCTTTATAGATATATCCACCTCTGTGGATTAATTCACCCACAACTCTTGGTGCACATTCATTTCCATTTTCATCAATTACATATAATTCAACATCTGGAATTGCTTTTCCAATAGATTCAGGTCTTATTTTTAATTGAGCAGGGTCTAAGTAAGTTGATCTAAATGCTTCTGTTAATCCATGCATTGAGAAAAATTTTGCACTTGAAAAAGATTTTTCAATATCAGCTATCATTTTAGCTGTTACATTCCCACCTGATGATGTGATTATTCTTACATTTTTTAAAAGTTCCGCACTTGGCAGTCTATGTGA
>JAHIWE010000011.1 GCA_018816105.1 bacterium
ACAATCAAAGTCGTTTTGAAACTGCAATTGAAGCACAACATGGTGGTTTCCCAAGTAGATTATTAGATGTGACTTATAACGCTCTTGTTGCCTTATTTTTCGCAGTCACGCCACACTATAACACGAGAGTTGCAGAATATGATGCAGAAGATGGCGTCGTTTATATCTATCAGATTTTAAAAATCTATTCTCCGGTATCTAAAGATATTCAAAACCTATATGATAAGCTACTAGATGATAACTCAATATTAAGAACTAATTCATTTTTTGCAAGGAATCATAAATTTTTAGATCATTTAACTAATAACAAACGTATTGTAGCTCAGCATGGTGCTTTTATATTATTTTATGGTAATGAGTTTGTTGATTTTCCTAGTGAATTTGTAAAGGAAATTATTATTAGTTGTAACGCTAAAGAAACTATACGAAAAGATTTGGAGCGAATGTTCGGGATTCACATGGGGTCAATGTATCCAGAGGCATCTAACTTTGTGGAAAGTATAAAAAGAAAAACATTAAACATGAGTAACCTTCCATATTCATATTTTAATGAAATACGAACAATAATAGAAGGTACTATTGCTCGAAGTGAAATTATTCGACATAGAATAAAGCAGCTAGTATCGGATAACAACAATGAGGAATTTTTAAGGAATGACCTATCACAAGAAATTGACAAAATCTTTATTCCTCACCTAAATCTTATACGTGATATAAATAAAGTAATTCCTGATTACATAGAAAAGTATAATAATCACATTTTTGAAGTAAAAAAAATATTGACAGACTATCAAATTTATTTAAATAACATATATAGCTATTTCAAAGATTATAAGGGCATTTCTATTCTTCCAAGCCAAGATTTAATGTTAGATATAGAAAAATTATGTGAGGAGAAAAATACTAATGACCTACACAAATGAATTTGAATTATTAGCAGATCGGGAAAATAAAATAGAAGAGTATTTCGATGAAATGGAACTTACTTTTTCAAATGAAATATCTGATAATATAAGAGATCAAAAAAACATTTTTATTGTCGATTTAAGTGGTGAGGAAGTTGTCCAAGAAAAAACGTATTTTGCTTGTCTTGTAAAACAAAATAATGATGAAATCGACGACCCTATCAAAAAATTTGAAGAGGTTTTAAAGAATGGTGAATTAAGCGAAAATTTTTCGAAAATAAAAGAAATATATATATTAGTTTTAACCGATTCAATTAAGGAAGAACAACTTTACACCGAAACATTAAACAAGAAGAGTTATAAAGTGAAATTAGAAAAAATATTACAAAATAAAATCATTCATTTCACAGCACGCTCAGTCATCCATAAAGATAGCAATCTATCTTGCACAGTTCGTATAACAAATCGTATTCAAACAGCAATTCCTAGCGTTACTAGTAAGCTTACATCAAATACAAAAGGAAGAATTTACACAGCTAAACTATGCGATTTGGTTGAATTATATACATTAACTGGGAATGAATTATTCCGTTCAAATTTACGCATTGGTTTAGAAGATTTACTTAGTGTTGATACTGAAATTAAAACGACACTTAAACATAATCCTGAAGAATTTTGGTTTTTAAATAACGGCATTACTCTAATCTTACCGAAACAATCAGTAGACCAAAGTTCTTTTGATTCCATTAAATTGAACAATCTATATAGTGATGATAAAGTTTTGAATGCTTCGGTTATCAATGGTGCTCAAACAATAACTGCATCAAGTGGCTTTTTCCTAAATCTAAAAAAAGAATATACTGAAGATGAAATTGAAGAGGCTAAAAATAAAGCCGAAGTAATATTACGCGTTATAACTTACGAAGAGAATTTTGATGAGCATTTAGCAACAAGTAGTTTAATTAATAAGGTAACGGTAGCACTTAATCGTCAAAAACCTATCAAAGGACAAGACATAGCACTAGTTACACCTTTCGTTCTCTCAATTGGAGAGTTAAAAAAAGAGATAACAAATTCAAATAATATTAATGTATTTTCATTTATTCGTAGAGGAGAAGCAATTTCTAATGAAAATCACCAGTACGATTTATCGAATATTGTAAAAATTTTTAAAGCAGTTTTGGAACAAAATCCATCGGCAATCAAAAGTATTAAAGATGATGTTTTATTAAAAATTGATGATACTACGAAAAATTTCTCTAACTCTGCCATGTTTAACCAATTTCTTACATTAGAGAACTATGAAAATAATCATGGACAATTTATTA
>JAHIWE010000111.1 GCA_018816105.1 bacterium
TTCTCCTGCTGTTTTTAAAGCAATACCAGAAGTTTCTATAATAGCTTTTTCAAACTCAATAATGCCAATCTCATCTAAAAAATAAGTCATTCTATTTTTATTTCTATTATCTCTAAATCCATATTTTTTAAATAAATCAACAATAGTTTTAAATATAGTTTTTACTTGAGATGTTTTTATAAATAAGTTTAAAGGTCTTGCTTGAACACCAACTTTCCCACCAAGATATAGATTAAATCCTAATTCATTATCTTTAGATGCAAGTACAAAAGAACAGTCATGCCCATAAATATTACAGTCATTAACTGTGTCTCCTAAAATTCCTGTATTAAATTTTCTTGGAAGTGTTCCTATATACTCTTCATTTTTTAAAAACACATCTTGAATATCATTAAAATATTTTTCACAATCTATCAATGAAGTTTTTGAATAACCATCAAGAGGTGAAGTAATAAGACCTCTGAAGTTATCCCCTGCTGTTTGAAAAGTTGTGATTCCTACTGATTCTAACTCTTTTAAAACAATTGGTAATTCATGTAATTTTAAGTGTCTAAACTCTATTTGTCCTCTTGTTGTTAAATCAATACATGATTTTCCATATTTTTTTGATGTTTGGGCGATTTTTTTTGCTTGATGAACTGTGAATTGACCAAAAGGAATTCTGATTCTAATCGTAAAACTATTTTCATCTCCCTTATCATAAATACCAAAACATTTTAGAAGATGTTTTTCATGAACGTCTTTTAGATTTTCATAAGAACCTTTACAAATATTTTCAAAATCATTCCAAAAATCTAAAGCTTTTTGCTCTTGTTTTAATAGTTCAATTTTATTAATTTTTTTATTTCTTGCAAGGTATGCTTCTTCTAAAACTTTCATATTATTACTCCATAATTTAAATCTTATAGAATAATTTTATCATCTATCTAAGGTAAAATTAAAATTTATATGCATAATAAATATACAATTATAGTTATATTAAATTTTATATAATAATAATTAATGAAAAATTAAGTTTAGTATGAATTTTACATTTTGATACAACTTCGCTTATTGCAATATTAAAGATATTTTTTATACTTAATTTAGATAATATTTCGTACTTTTTAAATGGAGAATATACATATGCAAAATAAAAAATCAGTTTTTATTTCGATAATAGTCTTGATTGCAATTTTTATAGGTGCTGGAATTTATTATAAAAATAGTCAATCAGAAAAAATGGTAACAATGTCAAAAGAACAAGCTCAAGTTTTTCAAAGACCTTACTCTTTCGTTATTGGAAATGAAAATGCAAAAGTACAACTTGTAGAATTTTTTGATCCAGCTTGTGAAACTTGTGCAATCTTTCATCCTAAAGTTAAACAGCTAATGAAAGAAAATGAAGGAAATATAAAATTAGTCTTAAGATATGCACCTTTTCATGAAAACTCAAATTACGCGGTGAAAATGCTTGAAGGAGCTAGAGAACAAGGTCTTTTTATGGAGACTTTAGAATTTATGTTCTCTACTCAAGGATATTGGATACATGGACATACTGTAGATCCTCAAAAACTTTGGGGAATGTTGTCAAATATAAAAGGTCTTGATCTTGAGAAATTAAATAAATTTATGAATGATCCAAAAGCAGATGAAATTATTAGACAAGATTTAGCAGATGCTAAGACTTTAAAAGCTACAAAAACTCCAGGATATTTTGTAAATGGTAAACCTTTACAAACATTTGGTTGGGATAATTTAGTAGCTTTAATTAATTCAGAACTATAAAATACAATAGAAAAAAAGAGTGATATACTTTATATCACTCTTTTAAAATTAAGAAACTTTTTCTATTTTCACAGCACTTTGATTATAATCAGGTTGTAAAGATTCTTTATCATATAAATCATTTGTTATAAAATTTATATCTCTATTACTAACTGGTACAAAAATTGTATCAACTCTTATATTTTCAGTAATAATTACTTTTGATTCTAGTTCTCCTCTTATTGAAGATATTTTTATGATATCTCCCTCTTGAATATTTAATTGTTTGGCATTAATAGGATTTATTTCACAAAAATTTAACTCTTTATATTTTAATAGTGTTCTTGGAAGATTTGTTTTTGTTCCACTGTGCCATTGATCTCTTGTTCTTCCTGTAAGAAGTGTAAATGGATATTTAAGATTTGTTTTTTCACTTAAAAGTTTGTTTTCTACAAAGTGAAGATTTGCTTTTTTGTCTTTTGTAAAAAACTCTTTATTTTCTGTGATTTTCTCACCCCAAATAAAAGGTTCTTTTGAAAGTTTTTCATAAGAAGTATCATAAATATTTAAATGTGGATTTAATTTTGTCATCTCTTGATATTCTTGAAATATCTCTTTTGGTGATGTAAAATTAAAAGCTTTTTTGTGTCCTAGTTTTTGTGCAATTAGCTGAAAAATTTCCCAATCAGCTTTACAATCTATGGAAATTCTTGTTAGTTTTTCTTGTTTTGTAATTGTTCTATCAAGATTTGTTTGAGTTCCTTCTTTTTCTCCCCAAGGAGCAGCAGGAAGTTTTATATGAGTATATTTTGAAGTTTCAGAGTTTTCATAGGCATTTATTTCTACAACTAATGGAATTTTTTTTATTAATTCTTGCATCTTATTTCTATTAGGAAGGTGATAAATAGGATCTGTATGGCAAATAATAAGAACATCAAGGTTTGCTTCTAGCATTTGAGTAGCTGTTAGACCAACCTTTGATGAAACTTTTGTTGTATTCCAAAATTCATTTACTTTTTTTATAGACTCTTTTTCAAATCCTAAATGAACAGCCAACATAGTTGAAAGTCCACCAACTTCTCTTCCTCCCATCGCATTTGGTTGACCTGTTAGTGAAAAAGGACCATTTCCTTTTGTATATATTTTTCCAGTTAAAAGGTGAGTATTTATAATTGCAAGATTTTTATCAACACCTTGAACTGATTGGTTTATTCCCATAGTCCAAGCTGTTATAATATTTTTATTCTCTTTATAAAGTTGCCAAAACTCTTCAAACTGCTCAGGGCTTAATCCTGTTCTTTTTAGCATTTTTGTTATTGGAACTCTTTTGAATTTGTTTTTTAATAATTCATAGTTATTTACATTCTCTTGCACAAATTTTTCATCAACTAATCCTTCATCAATTATTCTTTTTGATACAAGATTAAAAAAATCAATATCACTTCCAGGTTTTAGTGGAAGATGTAAATCAGCAACTTTTGCAGTGTCTGTAAATCTTGGATCTATTACGATGATTTTTAAACCCTCTTTTTTTGCTACTTTTATTCGGTTATGAAAAACAACATGAGCTTCAGCTGTATTTGCACCAACTAAAATAAGTAAATTTGCATCATGAATATCTTTCATTCTCACTGGAACATAATCAACTCCAAGTGATTTTTTATAGGCAACAACTGCACTTGACATACAAGTTCTACTATTTGTATCCACATTATTTGTTCCTATAAAACCTTTCATTAGTTTATTTGCCACATAATAATCTTCTGTTAAAAGCTGGCCTGAAAGATAAAATCCTACTTTTTCTTTTGGTGAGATTGCTATTTTTGTGGCAATTTTATTTATTGCACTTTCCCATGAAGTTGTTTTATATTCATCATTTATATTTTCTCTTATATGAGGTCTTAACAATCTTGTTGGTGTTTGAATACTTATTAATTCTGAAACACCTTTTGAGCATAATTTTCCTTCATTTGTTGGATAGACTACATCACCTATTAATTTATTTTCTTCAAATTCAAGTCCACATCCAACACCACAATAGCCACAAACTGACTTAATCATTTTATAAAGTCCTTCTAATAATTGTTATAATTTATATATTTATTATACTTAAAATTCATGTAAAGTTAAGAATTAACTGAATAGAAACCATACAATTTATTTTTATTAAATAATAATAAATAATTTTTTACTTATAAAATAAGTTAGATATATACTAGGATATGTTATAAATATATTTACACAATTAAGGATTTATAATGGATACTGAAAAATTAGAAAGAACTATCTCTTTTTCTAAAACACTTAATCTTCTTTATGTTGTAAAAGATAAAAATAATATTAATAATAATATAAACTTTTTTCAAAATTATTTTAATAAAGTAGCTTATGTAGATAAGGGTATTGATGCTTTGAACTCTTTTCAAGAGGATATGTATTCAATTGTAATTACAGATATCGACTTAGCTGATATTAATGGTTTTGAACTAATTAAGAAACTTCGAGAATTTAATAAAAGATTAATAACTATTATCTACTCAGAAAATGAAGATAGAGAAAGTTTTTTTAAAACTATAGAATTAAAAATTGATGGATATATAATGCCTCCATTTGAAGAAAATAAGTTTTTTGAAATTTTATTTAAAGTAATTGAAATTTGTAAAGAAAAAAGTGAGAATAAAAAACTTAAACACCAATACCATGAATTGTTAGATAAAAACTCAATTATCTCAAAAACGAATAAAGATGGAGTAATAACTTTTGTAAATGATAATTTTTGTAAAATTTCTGAATATAGTAAAGAAGAATTAATTGGAAAAACTCATGCAATAGTAAGACATCCTGAAACTACAGATATCTTTTATAAAGACCTATGGAATACGATTAAAAATAAAAAGATTGAGTGGTCAGGTGTTATAAAGAATTTATCTAAAACAGGTAAAACCTACTATATAAAAACTACAATTAAGCCTATATTAGATTCAAATAATGAAATTGTTGAATATATAAGTATTAGAAGTAATATAAGCACTATTATGAGCGATAAAAAACATCTAATAGATAAAATTGAAGCAAAAAAATTATTTTTATTAATTTTAATACAAATTGAAGATTTTGATATTTTGGATAAATTCTACAACCTTTTAACTGTAGATAAATTAGAAAAAACTTTTGCTTTTAATATGTTATCTTATTTACCAAATTCTTATATTTTTGATAATATTTATAATATTGGAAATGGAAGATTTGCTTTATTAGCTGATTTTTTTGATTATTCTTCTACTGATACAAATATAAAAGAGTATCTTGAAACTTTTATAAAAAATATCAGAAAATCAATTTTAGTTATTGATGAAATTGAATATGATTTAAATATTATTGTTAGTTATTCTTTTGGAAAAGAGCATTTATATGAAGATGCAAAATGTGGATTAGATGAAGCTATTAATAAAAAAGAGATGATTAAATATGCAAATGACTCTTCAATAAAAGAGCATATAGAAGCTAAGAAAAATATGGAAATTATTAAGATGGTAAAAATTGCACTTGATAATTATAAAATAGTTTCTTACTTCCAACCTATTATTAATAATAAAACAAAAAAGCTTGAAAAATATGAGTCACTAGTAAGACTTGTGGATGAAAGTGGAAATGTTTTATCACCTTTATCTTTTTTAGATATTTCTAAAAAAGGAAACTATTATAATAAAATAACACATCGTGTTTTAGAAAATTCATTTAAAATTTTGGAGCATATTTCTACAAAAATTTCAATAAATCTTTCATCCTTAGATATAGAAAAAGAGTCAACTCAAACAAAACTTTTTGAACTACTAGATGAATATAAAGATTATGCTTCAAGAATTGTATTTGAACTTTTAGAAGATGAACATGTAAAAGATTTTAAGGTAATTAAAAGTTTTATTAAAAAAGTAAAAGCTCTAGGCGTACAAATTGCCATAGATGATTTTGGAGCAGGGTATTCTAATTTCGAAAGATTACTAGAGTTTGAGCCTGATATTCTAAAAATTGATGGAAGTTTAGTTAAAAATATTGTAAATGACACTTATAGTAGAAATGTTGTTGAAACTATAGTTACTTTTGCAAAAAAACAAAATATTATTACAATTGCTGAATATGTTGAAAATGAAGAAATTTTTAATATTTTAAATGATCTTGGAGTTGATTATTCACAAGGATATTATTTTGGTGAGCCTAAGCATATAAGTATTTAAGACTATTTTCTATAATGATAGTCTTAAAAATAAAATAAAATTCAAAATAAGTAAAAAATAAAATCCAAATTTATAAAACTTCAAAGGATCTTTTTTCAAAAGAGGTGTTTTTTTATCAAAAAATGGTTTTACTTTTTCTGGATATTCAAGTTCAAACTTCATATAAGAGTAATTTGAATATCTCAAGTTTTCATCTACACTAATTGCTCTTAGAATTAAACTTTCAAACCAACTTGGGATGGTGTTATTTAATTTTTGAAGTTTTTTTGTGTTTTTAAATGTGGGATTTTGAAAAGGCTCAATCTCACCATATGGAAAAATACCTGTTAATGCTTGATATAAAGTCACTCCAATAGAAAAAATTTCTGTTCTTTCATTTATTGCACTTCCATTAAATCTTTCAGGTGCAAGATATGATGGAGTTCCCGCTTTTGAAGCAATAGAAAAAATTTCTGTAATTGAGCCAAAATCAATCACTTTAAAAATTCTTTTACCATCTCTTTGAATTACTATAATATTTTCAGGTTTTATATCCCCATGAACTAAATTGAATTTTAGTAAATACTCTTCCATTGATAAAAGAGTTTTTGCTAATAATATTGCTTCATCTATGGATAAATTTCTTTTTTTTAAATATTGTTTTAAATTGATTCCATCTAATTTTGTCATTAAATAGTATCGGGCAGTTCTATGTTTTGGAATAAATGATTTTGGGAAAAATCCTGCTTTTAATCTTTTTGCATTCCATGCTTCTTTTATATATAAATCTAAAATTTCTTCATTATCAATTGCTTCATAGGGTGCAAATTTTATTACATACTCTTGATTGTTTTTTTTACAAACCCATGTTCTATCATTTTGAATTAGTGAAAGTGTGAGTTCATAACCATCTATGATATCACCTCTTTTTAGTTTTTGAGGAATTTGAAGATTTAAATTTTTCATTAATTCAACTTGATCTATTTGTAAAACTTCTAAAATAACAGCTGTTGTATCATCAGGAAGATTATCTTCAACTAAAGAACTAGCTTTTTTTACTATATTATATGCACCATTTGGGATATTTTTTGATAAGGTGTCACTACTCATTAGTGAATATAATCCATCACTACAAAGAAGTATTTTGTCTTCTTTTTCAATATTATTTTCAAAATAGTGTATTTCAACTTCTGAACTTATTCCAACAGCATTTGATAATACATTATCCATACCATCTTCATTATGGTCATATGAGAGTTGATTTAATTTATTATCTCTTAATAGGTAAATTCTACTGTCCCCTGCATTTGCACCATATAAACGGTTTCCTTTTATTACAACTACAGTTACTGTTGTAACATATTCAGGTCTTTCATATTCATGTATTGATTGGGTATAAAGTATGGAATTAATTGATTTTATAAACTCTTTTATAGCTTTTTCAATACTCCAAACCCTTGGTATATTTTTAAAATTGTTGATTATATGAAGGGTTACTTTTTTAGCTGCACTTGCACCTTCTTGAGCACTTCCAACACCATCACATAATACAGCTATTGTCATATCATCATATTGTTTAATTTCATAAAAATCATCACCTGTTAATTCTTTTCTTTTTGCAAGTGAAAAACCTGATGTTTTAATATTATTTTTACTCATATAAAACCTTATAATTTATATTTAAATTAAAATTTTTAAAATAAAACTTTAATTTAAATATAAAAAGAGAAAATCTCTTTTTATATTCTTCCACCAGCTTGAACTCCCCAAGTAGTTCTCCATCTAGTTTTTACTAATGAAATCCCTAAGATTGCAACAAATACAACAGCTGCAAAAATCATAAATCCAGCAGTATATCCATCAAATGCACCTTTTGACCAACCAAGAGTTTTGATTAAAGCAGTTCCACCAAGACCTCCAGCACAACCAATGATTCCTGTCATAATACCAATATCTTTTCCAAATCTTTGAGGTACTAATTGAAATACTGCTCCATTTGCCATTCCAAGATTTGCCATAATTAAAAATAGTACTAAAATTGCTATACTAAATGGTAAATTGTAAGTTGCATTTATTATAGCTAATAAACAAACACTTCCATAGAAGAAGTATAAAGATCTAACTCCACCAATTTTATCAGCAATTGCTCCACCAACAGGTCTTAAAATTGCTCCAGCAAAAATACATAAAGCACCGAAATATCCAGCAATTACCATAACATTTGGTTCACTTAATGTTCCCACACCAAATGCTGCCATCTCTTCTTGATAAGTACTCATTAAATATACTTTCATATATCCTGCAAATCCTACAAATCCACCAAAACTAATTGCATAAAATAGACAAAACCACCATGTGTCTTTATCTTTTAGAAGTTTTCCATAATCTTTTAATTTTTTTGGATTTGCTTTATAGACATCTTCTGGGGCATCTTTTGCCATAAACATATAAACAACTAAAATAAATGTAGATAAAACAGCACCAACTAAAAATACCGATTGCCATCCCCAGATTTCAGCAATTTTTGGAGCGAATAAAAAGTCAATTACAACTCCAATATTACCAGCACCAGCAAGTCCTAAAACAACACCTTGAAGTTTTGGTGGATACCATTGTCCAGCTTGTGGAAGTGCCACTGCAAAAGAAGCTCCTGCGAAACCTAAAATAAAGGCAACTAGTAATAACTCATTATAAGTAATAGTTTCACCTTTAAAGTATGCAAAGAATAGACCTAATACAACAATAGTTTGAGAAGTAAGTGCAGTTTTCTTAGCACCAACTCTATCAACAAAAAACCCTAATACAACTCTAAGAATTGCTCCTGCTAAAATTGGAACAGCTAAAAGTGTTGCTTTTTCATCTGGACTCATAATAAAATTTTGAGTCACCTTTAATGCTTCTGAAATTTCACTTGCAAGTGGTCCTAACATTGTCCAAACCATAAAACTGAAATCAAAATATAAAAAAGCAGCTAATAGTGTTGGCCAGTGACCTTGTCCTTTTAATTCTTTTAAAGACATGTTATCTCCTAAAACTTGATATAGGAAATTATATGATGTAAATTAATATAGTTGACAAATTTTCTGTATATAAAGTAATCAATATATCTATTTAATGTATTTGTAAGTTTACTAAAACACATTAACTGTAATATAAGTATAAAATTGTTGATATATACTCAATGTTTATTTTAATAATGTATTTTTAAGTTTTAATTGTATGTATTTTATACAATTAAATTGTATATCAAATTAATTTATATGTTATGATTTTCCTATCAATAAATATTCAAGGAGAAAATATGTTCAAACAGGTATTAAAAATTGGTTTAGGTCTTTCATTAGTTGCTAGTTCACTATTAGCAGCTCCAGAGAAAACAAAGTTAAAAATAGGATTTATTGCATTAACTGATTGTGCACCATTAGTTGTAGCAAAAGAGAAAGGTTTTTTTGAAGCAGAAGGTCTTGATGTTCATGTTGCAAAAGAAGGTGGTGGATGGCCAGGAATCCAACAAAAAGTAATATCTGGGGAATATGATTATTCTCATGCACTTGCAGGTATGCCAATTGCTGCAACACTTGGTATTAACGGAGATACAAATTTACAGGCTTTAATGTCTTTAGATTTAAATGGTAATGCAATTACTTATGGTAATAAAATTATTGAAGAGATGGAAAAATTTGGTTTAAAAAAAGATGTAAGACCAGTAAGTGCAGAAAGTTTAAAAAAATATATTGATTTTAAGCATGAAAAAGAAGGTTCAAATTATCAACCTTTAAACTTTGGTATGGTTCATCCTGTTTCTACTCACAACTACGAGTTAAGATATTGGATGGCTGCAAGTGGAATTAAACCAGATGAAGATACTACTATTAAACCATTTCCACCTCCAACGATGCCTCAAAACTTAATCGCTGGAAATATTGATGGATATTGTGTTGGTGAGCCTTGGAATTCAAGAATTGTATTAAAAGGTGCAGGTTCTGCACTTGTTACAAATTATGATATTTGGAATAACAATCCTGAAAAAGTTTTACAGGCACGTGCTGATTTTGTAGAAAAAAATCCAGAAACTACTAAAGCTGTTATGAGAGCTGTTTTAAAAGCTCAAATGTGGCTAGATGAATCTTGGGAAAATAGAGAAGAAGCTATTAAATATTTAGCTCAAGATAACTATGTAAAAGCTCCTGTTGAAGTACTTAGAAAATCAATGAGTGGAACATTTCTTTATACAAAAGATGTGGATAGTGTAAATCCTATGTTTAATGTTTTTGCAAATAATTATGCAGCATATCCTTACTATTCTCATGGTATGTGGTTTATAACTCAAATGTATAGATGGGGACAATTAACAACTCCTGTTGATATGAAAGCAACTATTGAAAAAGTTTATAGACCTGATTTATTTGAAGTCGTTGCAAAAGAAGTTGGATACTCACTTCCTGAAAGTCCTTGGAAAAAAGATGGTGTTGATGAATATAATAAATTCTTAGATGGAAAAGTATGGGATCCAAATAAAGCTGTTGAGTATATTTATGACACATTTGAAGTTACATCTCCACTTGTATCAAAAGAGGATTTAATGAAAGTTAATAATTGGACAGTAACAACAAAACAACCTTCATATGTTTGTCCTTATGGACCAGCTGGTTGTGCTGATCCAAAATATGTTACTAAAAAATAAAAAATAAAATTTAAAAAGTAATAGGCTCTTTTATAAGAGCCTTTGCCTTTTTGAATATGTAGTTTTACTAGATACTTGAAAAGGCAAAATAAAAAAAGGAAAAAAAGATGAATAAAGAAACATTAAAAAAGATATTTTTACCATTGATTGTATTGGTAATAATAATTCAAATATGGTCAGGAATTGCTGCTTATATCCAAGGATTCCCAACTCCTAGTGATACTTATGTTTATGCATTTGGAGGAACTACAAGTGATGGTGAAGAATTAACAGGAGTTTTATCTGATCCTTTTTATATTGAAAATCAAGATAGTAAAGGTTTGTTTTGGCAATTGGTTGAATCTTTAAAAAGAGTTTTTGGAGGATTTGCACTTGCTGTGATTGTGGGAATTCCTGTTGGATTAATGATTGGTATGAGTAAAAATATTCAATATGCTCTTGATCCTTTTATTCAAATATTAAAACCAGTTTCACCACTTGCTTGGTTACCTTTATTATTGTTTGCATTTAAAGATATTGATAATACTGCAATGTCAACTATTTTTATAACTTCTATTTGGCCAATTATAATAAATACATCATTGGGTGTAAAAAGTGTAAGTGAGGACTATTTAAATGTTGCAAAGGTTTTAAGATTCACAGCTATTGAAAAAGTATTTCAAATTATTCTTCCTGTAGCAGTTCCTTATATCTTTACAGGAATGAGACTAAGTCTTGGTATTGCCTGGTTGGTTATAGTTGCAGCTGAGATGTTAACAGGTGGTATTGGGATTGGATTTTGGATTTGGGATGAATATAATAATCTGGCATATCACAATATTATCATTGGTATTATTTTAGTTGGACTTGTAGGTTTCATGTTAGATATTTTAATGGGAAAAGTAGCTGATTATTTTGATTATAGAAAAAAAATGTAAAGAAGGATAAATAGATGAATACAGATAAATTTTTACAACTAGATAATATTGATAAAACTTTTCCTCTTCCTGGTGGAAAAGAGTATAAAGCCGTAGTTGATGTAAATGTTAATATTAAAAAAAATGAAATAGTATCAATTATTGGTCATAGTGGTTGTGGTAAGTCAACTTTATTAAATATGATTGCAGGACTTGATGCACAAACAAAAGGTAATATTATTTTAAATAATAAAGAAATCACAGGACCTGGACCTGAACGGGCTGTTGTTTTTCAAAATCATTCCCTTCTTCCATGGCTTACTGTATATCAAAATATTGAAATGGCAGTTAAAAAAGTGATGCCTGAGTTAAGCTCATCAGAGCTTAGACAAAGGGTTGAACACTTTGTTTCTATGGTAAATCTTGACCATGCAAAAGATAAATTTCCAGGAGAGATAAGTGGTGGAATGAAACAAAGAGTCGGAATTGCAAGAGCACTTTCTATTAAACCAGATGTTTTACTTATGGATGAACCTTTTGGTGCGTTAGATTCATTAACAAGGGCAAACTTACAAGAACATCTTATGAGAATTCAAGAAAGTGTTCAAAATACTGTGATTATCATTACTCATGATATTGATGAAGCAGTTTTATTAAGTGATAGGGTAATTATGATGACAAATGGACCAAGTGCTACAATTGGAGAGATTTTAGAAGTAAATATTCCAAGACCTAGAGATAGAGTAGCATTACAAAGTAATCCTGAATATATAAGATGTAGAGAATCTATATTAGATTTCTTATATAAAAAATTTGCAAAAGATGATGAATAAGAATTAGAAATCGTTTTATAATATATAGATTTAGATATTAATTGTAGGTAAAAATGATAAGAGAAATAATAAAAAATAAA
>JAHIWE010000112.1 GCA_018816105.1 bacterium
AAATGCCCACCAAGATATAAAAAACTTAATATTTATAAAATTCTTATACATCACAAATACTAAAATAGTGAAAAACAGTCCCAAATTAAATAAAACTTGAGCAAAGAAATCCAAACTTCCTGTTAATTTAACGTATGAAATAAACCCAATAGCAGGAGGCGCGATCAAAATAAAAAGCGTTGGCATAAATTTTGGAGCAAATTGTGTATGAAAAATGATTCTATTTAAAATGATAGAAAATAAAATAATCCAAAAGAAAATACCTATTGAAAAATAAAAATATAAAACCGTATCATCAATAAAACCCTTTCCAGCGATTGGAACAATCAAATTTCCAACAATAGGAATAAACCAAGCAGGGTTTGAGTGTTGTATTTCAAGGTTGTTGTTTATCCAAAATTTAATAGTATAAAAAGTGAAAAATATATGTAAAATAGCCCCTATAATAAAAAATATTTGTGCTAATGAATCAAAGGTATTTCTATAAATCATAGATAAAATAAGTATTGATATAGAAGAAGCTGCAAAAAAATTGATTCTAATTGGATGTGAAAACTCTTTTTTAACTTCATTTTTATACTTCATAATTTTTAATAAATAAAAATACAAAATTATAAAAAATATAATCGTAGTAAAAACCATCATAATCATATAAATAATTGAAGGAAGATATAAAGCTTCGCTTACTTTTTTATATACTAAAGTTAAACCTGCTAGTCCCATAACAATAGCAAACATCATTATGGGAAAGAACTGTAATCTATCTGAGGGGATTGATTTTATCATCTCTTCTTGTTGCATTATTAAATCCTATTAAGAATAATTTATTATAATTAGAAAAAATTAAAAGGCAAATTTTGGCAAAAGACAAAAATTCAATAATTGATTTAAGTAAAAACAATCTTCAATTTGAAGAAAGAAATCAAACCATCAAACTACTAACTTTTAGAACACAAACCATGAGTTTAGATATTGCAATTTTTGAAAAAGATAAATTTATCAAAAATAGCACTATGGTGTTTGCTCATTTACCAAAAAAGTTAAAAGCTAAGCTAAATCCAACTAGCAAATAAGTTTTTTCTAAATATTTTCATAATTATAACTTATAAAAATTAAAGTTCGTTTATATTTTAATAAGTAAATCTTATAATAGTTTAATAATTTATAATTTCTATAAATAAATTTAAAAATGTCAAGAAACTGTAAACAAAATAGATATAAAAAAGTTTACACTTAAAAAGTATAATTGACATTTATAATAAAAAATTTATAAACTTTGATTTACAGGAATTAAAATGAAACTATATGCTCCTTGGGAAAAGGCTTTCAAAAAAGTATCAACTCCATTTGAAGAGTTTTTACATGCACAAACGACAACTGGTTTAATATTAATTGTTATGACAATTATTGCATTAATATTAGCAAATAGCTCTTTATATGAAATGTACTCACACTTTTTTCATATGAATATTGATTTTAATATTGGTTCTTGGACTCTTTCACACTCTTTACATCATTGGATAAATGATGGTCTTATGGCAATATTTTTCTTTCTTATTGGACTTGAAATAAAAAGAGAGATAACAGCAGGTGAACTTTCTAATATAAAAGTTGCTATTTTGCCTATTTTAGCAGCAATTGGTGGGATGGTATTTCCAGCTCTTATTTATACAAGTTTAAATTATGGAACTATTGGAAGTGCTGGTTGGGGAATTCCAATGGCCACAGATATTGCCTTTGCAATTAGTGCTTTAGTATTATTAGGAAAAAGAGTTCCAACAGCTTTAGTTACATTTTTAGTTGCTCTTGCTATTGTAGATGATTTAGGTGCTGTAATTGTAATTGCACTATTTTATACAGATACTATCAATATGATGGCTTTAGGTTTAGCTGGATTAATGTTTGCAGTTATGCTTGCATTCAATAGATTTGGTATCCATATGATTTTACCTTATTTTATAGTTGGATTATTAATGTGGTTTTTTATGCTTGAATCTGGTGTTCATGCAACAATAGCTGGAGTTTTAGCAGCACTTGCAATTCCTTCAACACCTAAAAGAGTTCCATCAACTTTAACAAAAAAAGCAAAAGTTTTATTAGAAGAGTATGAAAAATATCCAGTTGGAGAGAACCATCAAATAAGTGAAGAACAAAAAAGAATATTAACTGATATTAGAAATAAAATAAATGAGGTAGAAACTCCAGCAGCAAGATTAGAACATAATTTACATCTACCTGTTGCGCTTATTATTATTCCTATTTTTGCATTAGCAAATGCAGGTATAAAAATTGATTTTAGCTCTATTGGTACAACAATTGTAGAACCTGTATCATTAGGAATTATATTAGGTTTAATCTTTGGAAAAGTAATTGGTATTTTTGGAGTTTCTTATGTAGCTGTTAAATTAAAAATTGCTCAATTACCAAAAGATAGCAGTTTAAGTCAAGTATTTGGAGTAGCATTTTTAGGTGGTATTGGATTTACAATGTCAATATTTGTAGCAGATTTAGCATTTATAAACAATCCAGAATTAATTTTTCAAGCAAAAATTGGAATACTTTGTGCTTCTTTATTTTCAGGTTTATTTGGGTATCTTTGGTTAAGAACAATTAGTAAAAAGTAAAGGTATTTAATGAATAAAAATGTTCTTTTGATTGAAGATAATATTGAATTACAAAATTTAATTAGTAGTTTTTTAAAATCTTATGATTATGATTGTGTTGTATTTTCTAAACCTTTAGAAGCATTAAAAGATTTTGAAGAAAATCACCACATATACTCTATTGTAATTTTGGATTTAGGACTTCCTGGAATGGATGGTTTTGATTTATTCAAAAAATTAAAAGAGATAAAAAATATTCCAATTATCATTTCAACAGCAAGGGATGATATAGGAAATAAAATTCATGGTTTTGAACTTGGAGCTGATGATTACCTATCAAAACCTTATGAACCAAGGGAATTGGTTTTGAGAATTGATGCTACACTAAAAAGATATATAAGTGAAGATAAAATCAAAATAAACGATTTGAATATCGATTTAGATAAAAAAAGAGTTTTTTTAGAAAATCAAGAGGTTGAATTTACAAAAATAGAATCAGAAATCTTTTTTATGTTCATAGAAAATATGAATAAAGTAGTCTCAAGAGAAGATATTATTAATCAAACTTCCCTAAAAAAAGATACAAAAAACAGAACCATTGATATGCATGTAAGTAATATCCGATTTAAAATAAATGATGATTTTAAAGAGACTAAATATATAAAATCTATTTGGGGAATAGGATATAAATTTACAAATGACAATTAAACAAAGACTTTATATCTCTTTTTCCTTAATTTTGTTTATATTGATATTTATAACTAGTGTATCTTTTTATACCATATTCAATTTAAATGAAGTTCATAATTCTCAAAAACATAGATATGACCAAATAAGAAGAGTTGAAAAACTAAAAGAGTACAACAACTCTTTTTCATGGATTGTTCTTGATATTATCACTGATTATGAAAAGATGAATATTGTAAATAAAAGATTGGAAAAAGCTAATGAACTTTTTAAAAATCTATCATTACAAAAAAAAGATACTATAGATAATTCAGAATCAATAAAAGAAAAAGAGAATTTAAAATTAATATTTTTAGAATTTGAAAATACAGAAAAATTAATCAAACAAGAACTTTATGAACTTATCTTAAAAAAAGAAGAAAAAAACTTCGATTTATTTAATAAAAAGTATGATCAAACAAGCACTCTAATTCAAAAACTTTTGATTGAAGAGATAGATTATTTACAAGATGAGTTAAATAAAACAGAAAAAAATACAGAAGATTTTATCGAAACTATAAAACTAGAATTAGTAATTTTACTTCTTTTTGCAGTTATTCTTTCATTTATAATTTCAGGAAAGATTATTAAAGAGATTAAAGACAAACTATATAAGCTAAATGAAGGTGTATTACAACTTTTTAAAGATGATGAAAATAGTATTAAAGTAGATATTGGAGAAAATAACGAGCTAAGTGAAATAACAAATAATCTAAACTCATATCTTGAAAAACAACATGAGATTATTCATTCGAGGGAAGAACTTTTAAGAAATATTAGCCATGAACTAAAAACTCCTATTGCTAAAGGGAAATTTCTACTTGAAAATCTAAAAACCAAACATAAAAGTAGTGAAATCACAAGTATAAATGGCGTATTTTTAGATATTGAAGAACTAACTAGCAAATTATTACAAAGGGAAAAATTAAATTTTGCTACACTTAAATCTTCTGAATTTAAAGTAAGTAGCTTGATTTTAGAAGCCTTATCAAAACTATCTATTGATGATGAATCAAAAATAAAACTAAAGATAATAAATGATTTTTATATGGTTGGCGATAAGTATTATTTAACAATTGCTTTAAAAAATCTAATTGATAATGCAATGAAATATGCCGATAATTTTCCTGTTGAAATTGAAGCAAAAAACAGTAGATTAAATGTAAAAAATATTGCTCAAAAGTTATCAAATGACCTTATTTATTATGTGAGACCATTTACTAGAGAACCAAACCAACAATCAGGGCATGGATTAGGACTAAATATTGTTAATAAAATTATTCAAAAACATAATTTTAAATTGGAATATGATTATAAAAATCCTCATAATATCTTTTCAATAGTTTTTAAAAACATCTAAAAATGTCAAGAAACTGCAAATAACTTACACATTTTAAAATTGACACTAATCTTATACAATTATTTATACTCATTGATTAAAGGAATTAAAATGGAAATGGTTAGAAATTTAGTAATTTTAGTAGTAGTTTCTTTTGCTACTATTGGTTTTATAAGCGCAAGTTTTTAAATTCAAGTTTTTTTTCTCACTATTGAAATAGTGAGAAGAATATAATTTAAACCTCTAAACTCATATATTTTTTTACCTTATCAAAATTATTTCGCAACATTGTATGAAGATATGTTCCAAAAACATTCTCATTTTTAAAAGCTGCGTATTTTCCATCTTCTTTAGTTTTTTTATAAAGTTTATAAACACCAACTGTTTCTTCATCAATTAATTTTGTATAATGAAAAGCATGACCTGTGATTCCTAAGTCATTTTCATAATATCCCATTCGATAAAATCTTTTTCCCAGAGTAAAATCCAAGTCCAATAATCCCATCATTTTTTTATCATCAACCCTATTTGAAATAAATAAAAGCCCCGCACATTCAGCATATATGGCTTTTTTATTTTTTGCATGGGTTAATAAAGAATTTTTAAAATCATTTGAATTTTGTATTTTTTCATAGGCTTTATCGGTTTCTATATAACCTCCAACAATATATACTATGTCTGCATCATTTGGTATTATTTCATTGTTTATGGCATTTACAATAGTTACTTTTGAAAAACTCTCTTGTAAAAATTTTAAATTATCATGGTATAAAAAAGAGAAATTATCATCATTTACAATAGCTATATGTTTATCATAAATTTCAACTTTTTCAAATGGGTAATCTAAGATTTTTTTCTCTTCAAAAGAGGCAATTTTTTCAAGTTTTTCTAAATCAATATATTTTAAAACCTCTTTTGAAATGTCTTCAAGTTTATTTGTTTCATTATCTTTTAAATCAAGTCCCAAGTGGGTTGATTCTAAAGTATCAAGTCTATTTTGAATCCATCCTAAAACCTCTACATCATCAAAATCTTTTTCTATTTGATTTTTGATTAATTCAAAGTGCCCTACTGATGAAATATGATTGAAAACTACGCCTTTTATAGTATTTCCATCTTGATAAGTTTTAAGACCTTTTAAAACAGCACTTAAAGTAATATATGAACCACTTGCATCTAGGATTATAACTGTTGGAATATTCAAAAGTTTTGTAACATCATAAGCAGAAGCATTTTTATCCATACCATCATAAAACCCCATAACACCTTCAAGAATAGAGATATTTTTATCGTTATAGTTATTAAAAATCCATTGAACTTGTTTTTCATTCATAATACAAGTATCAAGATTTACACTTGGTGTTTTACAGATTTTTTCATGAAAAAGTGGATCAATAAAATCAGGTCCAATTTTAAAAGGTCGAACAGAATTTTTATAATGATACAAAAGTGCAGTTGTAAGTATAGTTTTTCCTTGATTTGAAGCAATGGCACTAATACATATAGCTTTGATAAGAAATCCTTTATTATTGGTATTTTAGCTTGAATTTTATCATAAATAATATCTATTTTTTATGTATGTAATACCTTCTTTATTGAAAATTCAATACAATAGCAAAAACAAAACAAGGTAAATAATGGGAAGAGCAAATAACTCAAGTGTTGATACAACAAAAGGCGATAGATTAGCAAAAAAGATCAATGAAAAAAGAAATATAGTAAAAGCAGGTTTTGCACCTGATGATGCTGCTAAAAAAGAACAAATTGTAAATGCTAGAAAAGCTGCAAATGTTCAAGCAGAAAAAGAAAAAAGAAAAAAGAATGCTAAATTAGCAAAAGCTGCTAAGAAAAAAAATAAAAAGAAATAATTGAACTGGTTAGCACATATATTTTTATCTGAGCAAAAAATAGATTTCCAAATTGGAAATTTTCTTGCAGACCCACTTAAGGGTCGACTATGGGATGATGCTAGTATTGATATGATAAATGGTATGCAAACGCACAAAATCATTGATTCATACACAGATTCCCATGAAATAGTAAGTTGTAGTAAAAGAAGATTAAGAGAAAAAGGTTTATTAAAACCTGTTATAATTGATTTGACTTATGACTATTTTTTAACTAAAAACTGGAATGAATTTTGTAAAACACCTATAAACGAATTTTCAGAAGTTTTTTATCATCAAGCAAATCAAAGAACAGCTTTTTTACCAAATCATGCAAATATTCCAATCTACAATATGATTGATAGAGATTTACTAAATAAATATCACAATTTAAATCAACTAAAAAAATCTTTTGAACGAATGGATAAAAGATTATCTGATAGACTTAGACAAAGAGAAACAGCAATTAGTTATTTTGATTCTGTATTAGAAAACATAGATGAATTAGAAAATGACTTTCTAAACTTCTTTCCACAACTTTGTGATAAAGTAAAAATTAATCTAGATAAAGAAAAAGTAAAACACTGGAAATTATAATCAGAAATAATTATAGAGATTAGATTATTATATTTAATATATCAATTAGTTTCTATTTGTATTTTTCTGAAATCAGGGTAAAAAAATGCACTAAATGGTAAAAATAAAATTAAAAAAAGCCATAATCTTTTATTTTCTCTTTTTTTAAATCTACTTATGAGTATTGACACAAAAGAATAAGCCAACATTATAAAATAATTTAAAAAAATCAAAACTAAACATAATTTCATTAAAAAGATTAAATTAACTGATAATAAATAATATGTAATTCCTAATAGTACTAAATTTAAAATAATTTGAATAATTAAAATTTTAGGCTTATATTTTTTTTCTTCATTTTCTTTTAAATATTCAAAAAACATATATTCTGAGTTTATCATGTTATCATAAGCAATATTTGAATTTCTTTTTCTTAATGAGCTTTTTAAATAGCCACTAATTCTTTTACTCTTTATTCTTTTATGATGTTTTTGATAATCATTCATTTTTATCTCTTTTTGTATTATTACATTATTATAATCTATTTTATATTATTTTATTATTAATTCCCTCATTAAATTTATAATTTTTATTTTACTTTACTTCTTCTGACTAATAAATACACAAAAAATGGCGCTCCAATAAATGCAGTTACAACACCAATTGGCAAAGAAGAATCTGTATTTAAATTTCGAGATATTAAATCTGAGAAAACCAAAAATATTCCTCCAAAGAAAAATACAGGGAAAAACAATTTATCAGCACTTTGCTTATAAATTAACTTAATTATATGAGGAACAACAAGCCCTATAAATCCAATTGGTCCCACAAAACTAATACAAACTCCAACACTTAATGAAACAACAATTAGTAATATAAGATTTATTTTATGTACATTTAAGCCCTTTAGAAATGCTGTATCATTACAGATTAAAAGAAGTTTTATTTTCTCTTTATTAGAGTAAATTACAGCATAAAAAATGACGCTAACTGCCATTATAATCAAAGCACTTGTAAATCCAACAGTATCTAAACTTCCAAGGGTAAATCTTACAATTGAATAGTTTTCTTGTAAATTACTCATATAAAAAACTAACATCAAAGCTGAACTATAAAAATATGATAAGGCAATTCCTATTAATAAAATAGAGTTAGTTGAAACTGCAATTGAATTTTTATTTATCTGTTTTGAAATAAAATATAAAATCAAAATAGTTACCAATGAACCCATAACTGAAGAAATAGGCATATACATAGCAGGGAAAAACACTATTGAAATTGCTGTAAATAAGGTAGTTCCACTGGCAATCCCCAATGTATATGGAGTAATTAACTGATTTTTAAAAATGATTTGGAAAATCAAACCACCCAAGGCTAAAATCCCACCAACAAAAAATGCTAAAACAACTCTTGAAACTCTTAAATCCCAAAATATAGTATGAGTTGTACTTGATGTATTAAAAATTTCATTAAAATCAAGATTTATTTCTCCCATGAAAGGAGCTAGGCAAACGATAATAAAACTACTTATGTATAAAAATAATTTCATAGATTTACCACCAAGTGTTTGTCTAATTTCAAAATAGTATTATTGTAAAATTTTTTTAAATTTTCATTTGAAAAGAACTCATCATACTCTCCAAAAAACTCTATTTTCCCATCTTTTAAAAATAAAATTTTAAATTTTAAAGCATATGCTAAATCAAGATTATGAGTAATAATAATTTTTTGTTTTAATAAATCAGAATTAAAAATATCAAAAACCTCTTTTAATCTACTAATATCAAGATTTGCTGTTAGTTCATCAAAAATAGTGATTTTTGCATCATGCATAATACTTGAAGCTAGAAGTAAAAGTTGCTTTTCCCCTGAGCTAAAAGCTTTACAATATCTATCTTTTAGTTTTTCTAGCTTTAAAACTTTGATTAAATTATCAATCTTTTCATTATTTACATTCTCTATTGTTGATAGCTCTAAAAACTCTTTTAAAGTAACGTATTCATCAAAGATAGAAAGTTTTGGAGGAATATAGTTTATTAATTGTGCACGCTTTAAATCATTTATTTTATCTATTTCTTCATGAAAAAGTTTTACCTTATTGTTTGTTATAAGATTTGATAAAACCTTTGCAAGTGTTGATTTTCCAGCCCCATTTTCTCCCAATATTATTAAATCTTCATTCTCTTTTAAAGAAAATGAAATATCATGTAAAATATCGCTATTGTAATTGTTTATTTCTAACATTTTCTAATATCTTTTTAAAGTCTTTTATAAAATACTCTATTCTATGACTTGGAATTCCAGCATATAGCTTGTCTACAGTGTAAATATTATCATTTTTGGAAGCATTTATTGGTAATTGCTTCCAAGCATTTATTATCTCTTGTTGTTCTTGATGTTTACCTTCTAAAAATGGTGTTAATAAAACTATTATATCAGGATTCATACCTATTACTTTTTCAGTATTTACTACAGGTTGGGCTTGGTTTGTAGAATAAAAAGCATTTTGATTTCCACTTGCTTTTATAATATCTTCAAAATATAAAAAATTTCCCGTTACATAAATCTGATTTGAAAGGGATTTTTTAGGACTAATTACAATTAAAATCTTTTTATCTTTTACAATTAAATCTAAAGAAGCTAATGCATCATCAATATTTGATATAAGCTCTTTTGCTTTTTTTTCTTGTGAAAAAAAGATTCCTAATTCATTAATTGTATTTTTTATTGATGAAATTGTATTTGTTTTATAAATCAAAGTTTCGATATTTAAAGCTTTTAAATTTGAACTTAATTTTTCATCATAATCTTGCCCAATTACAACAGTTGGTTTTGCTTCAAGAATTTTTTCTAAAGAAATAGAGTTATAACCACCTATTTTTTTGATATTTTTTGACTCTTGGGGAAAATCACAATAATTAGTATTAGCAACAACATTTTTGCCCTCACCTAAAGCAAATACAATCTCATTTATAGAAGGAGAAAGAGTTACAACTCTTTGCTCCCCAAATAAATTTATACAAAAAAGTAGTATAAATAAAAATCTTTTCATATTAGAAACTAGCCTTTAACCCAACATAAGCACTTCGTTCTGCTGTTGCATATCCATCAACTGTTTGATAATATTTATTAAATAAATTATCAACTTTTAAATATGTAGAAAAAGTTTTATTTATTTCATAGTTTACAACTGTGTTCCAAAGTGTATAGTTTCCAGTTTGGGCACCTGTTTTATTTACACCATCATATCTATCACCAATATATTGACCATTTATATTAAAATGAAATTTACTGATTCCATAATAATCAACACCAAAACCGACTTGATTTTTAGCTCGTCTTGCTAAATCTTCTTTATTATCATTTTGTGCACTTAAGTGAGTATAATTAAGATTTAAAAAAGTATCTTCAATAATATCTTTTTTGAAAGCTACTTCATAACCTTTTAAAGTTGCTTCTCCATCTAAATTACTATATTGAGTATTAGGCCATGAACCTGAAACATACTCTATCATATCAGAAATTTTACTTTCAAAATACGTAACTCTTAAATCTTTATATTCAGCATTAACATCAAAAGATTTCGTAGTTTCTGGTTTTAAAGTAGATGTATAACTTAAATTACTTAAAGTTGGTGCATTGTAAGCTGTACCATAATTTGCAGAAGTACTTAGATCTTCAGTAAAATTATATTTTGCTCCAATTTTTCCAGTTACTTTTTCATCAAACTTAGTATTATTATCGTATCTTAAGGCTTGTGATAAAACCAATTTATCAAAAGTATTCGTATTTGATACAAAAAGACCTTCTGTTTGATATTTTAATTCATCTGTAATATGTTCAAAATTTTGTTTATTTGCTCCAAGAACTAAATTTGCATTATCCATATAATTAATAGTTGATTGAATTGCAAATTCATTTACTAAACTTTGTGCAGTAAAAGTATCTTGTGTTCTATCAAATTTTGATTGTTGTACATTTAATTTAATATCATATTTTTCTGCTTTATGAATATAATTTGCTGATTTAAAAAAATGATTTAAATCAGATTTATTTGTTCTATTATCTGCAGATGATGAATCATAATCATATTTAGCATTAATTTTTTTATAAGATAGATTTACTTCATCATTATCAGTTAAGTTTAATCCACCTTGAATAGAGTAAGTATTATTATTATAACCATCTCTTTCATAATCTAGTTCATCACCTCTTTTCCCATAATTAGCACTATTTTCTTTAGATTCAAATGCACTAAATCCTCTAATATCTGTTCTATTAGCATTAAACTTAACATAACCTAAATCAGTTCTGTTTGATACAGTAGTTGAGTATTTTTTAGTATTAAAACTTCCCATTTCAACTGTTCCACTTCCATGGAAACCTTTTTTGGCTGAACTTGTAATAATATTTACAACTCCACCACTAGCATCTGCACCCCAAATACCACTTTGAGCACCTTTTACTACTTCAATTTGTTCAATATCATCAATCAACATTTGAGCTAATGGAGCACCACTTAATCCAGCTGGTTCATTGTATCTTACACCATCAACTAGTATTAAAATTCTTTTTGAATCAATACCTCGTATAAATAATGAATCAGATTGACCAACACCACCATTGCTAATAATATTTACACCAGCAAGTGTATTTAAAGCTTCACTAACTCCAGTAAAATGTCTCTCTTGAATTTCTTCTTTTGTAATTACTTCTATATTTGAAGTAACATCTTTAATTGACTGAGTTGATTTTGTAGCACTTGTAACTGTGATTGTTTCTAGATTTTGAGCTGAAAAAAGGTTTGTTGCTAATAGAATACTTGCAACTAAGCTTATAGATAATTTTTTTTGCATTTTTTATTTTCCTAATTTTTTATATTTATTTGTTATGTGTTGTATATCGTTTGATTGGTTTTAGTTGCTTTAATAGCAATAACTTCGTAATTTTTGGTAATTCATCTAATAAAATAGCATGTATCATGCAGTTAAAAGATTGCAGTTTTCTATTAACAGTAGCTATTAGAATTCCAAAAAGACTAAAGTATTTTCTAGTTTTATGAATCATTATTATTTCCTCCTTTTCAAAATTTTTTTCATATTAAAATTAAATATGACAGCTTAATATAGATTTTGTAGGATCTACTAAATATTCATAACCTAAATATCCTATATAAAATCCAAATGCAATAACTAAAATTGAAGCTAGTTTTATAAATAAATCTCTAAGATTTGATTGTTTGAATAATCCCACAAAAAACCCTAGAGAAAAAAGTGCAGGAACAGTACTTAATCCAAAAATAAACATTACAAAAGCACCCCAAAATGCACTTCCAGTACTAGCAGCTGTTATTGCAAATACATATACAAAACCACAAGGAAGTAAACCATTTAGCATTCCTAAAAGATAAAAACTAAAAAGCGATTGTGAACCTAAAAGTGATTTAAATGTATTTTGATAAAGTGGGGATTTTGAACATGAATGCTCTACAATAGATAAAAACTTAATTTTACCCATAAGTGAAAGCCCAACTAAAATCATCATAGTTCCAGTTATAAGTAGAAATATTCCACTTGTTGTATTATCAAAAGTTACAACTCCACCAACAAGCCCAAATAAAGCTCCTAAAATAGAATAAGTTGTGATTCTTCCAAAAGAATAAAGTAAATGAGCTGTTGCTTGAACTTGTTTTGTCCAATGACTTTTTATTTTCGTGCTTGAATAAGCTATTACAATTCCACCACACATTCCAACACAGTGTCCGAATGAGCCTAAAAAAGCTATTGAAATAATTGTAACTATGCTTATTGTTTCCATTATTTACCTAATAACTCTTTTCTTATATATGGATTTCTAAGATCTTCACCTCTTAAAACTTTTAAAGTAACTTCTTCAAAAGTTATAAAACCATCTTGTTTTTCTTTAAAAGCTCCAAATCCATGCCCCATAGGCGTAGTATCTGTTCTATTAAACCATGCAGTTCTTGCATCTATATACTCATTTGTATCATTTGAATAGACCCATAAAATAAGATCTTTTTGAAATTTGATATTGTTATACCATAAAGCTAGACATCCAACATCATCAAAAAACCATGTTTTCCCTTCTGGTGAAACAGCTTGTGCTGAGTGTTTATTTGCTACTATTGTCATACCACATTGTGTATCTTGAAAATGATTTAATTTTATATCAATTGCTTGATGTGTATGATTTCCTTCATGTATTACTACCATTTGTTTTTTATTTGACATTGATAGAAAGATTATCACGATAATCGCTATTATTATAATTATGGTAAGAAATGGTAAGATTTTTTTCATTTATTCTCCAAAATAGAATTTGTATTATATTCACTTGTATATAAATTTTAGTTTATTGATAGCAAAAAAAAGGCTTTGCATGGGAAAGTGCAAAGCCTGTGTTCAAATTTATTTTAATGTATAGGATACCAAATAAATGTATTTAGTAGGAGGTATTTAATATAAATATCCTATAAATTTATTTTAACAACTAATTTGTTAATTAAATGTTAATTTAAGATATATTTTATCCTATTTGTTACTTTTCTTAACTATTTAATTAACACCATTCTTGAATATAAACCAGCTGTAGTTGTATACCCTACTTCACTAAAATTCAGATTTTTATCTTTATCATACATAAGTGTTGTGGGAAAAGCTTTGATATTAAACTTTTGTGAATAATATCCATCTTCATCATTTACCACTTTAAAAGTAAGTTTGTGTTCAGCTAAATACTCTTTAATCTCCTCTTTTGTTCCTGATTGAACTGCTATTGTTATAACTTCATAATCATTTGAAATTTTTTCAATATTAGAAGCTTCTAGTTTACATGTAGGACACCAAGTAGCCCAAAAATGTATAAGTACAGGTTTATCATTTGGTACTGAATAAAGTGAATCATCAAGAAGTTTAAAACTTTGGATTGTTAGTTTTTCTTTGTTTAAATCAAGTGAGTTATAATAACTTATTGCATTCATTGCAATTGCAAGCATTATAACGAATATCAAACCCTCTTTTAAATATTTTTTTATTTTATCTTTCATTTCTTGCCTTATATTAAATGGAAAAAGTATTATATTTTAGTTTTGTTAGAAGATTGTTAAGAGTTGGGAATAAAGTACTATTATGGTATTATTTAAGACTTTTATATATCGATTTTATCGAAAATTATTAGTTTTTAGCTTGTATAAAGAGAGGAAATAAATGCGTTTAATTATGTTTGATATGGATGGAACGCTAATAGATAGTGGTTTCGCAATTACAAATACAATAAATTATGTAAGAGAAAATTTAGGATTTGAAAAATTAGAAAAGAATTATATTTTAGAAAAAGTAAATGACCCTAGTATAAATGCAGCAGAGTTTTTTTATGGAACAAAAGAGTTCACCCCTCAACAAACAAAACTTTTTGAAGAGTATTATAATAAACATTGTTTGAGTGATTTGGTAGTTTATGATGGAATTGCTAAATTAATAGATGATTTAAAAAATGACTTTACACTAGCAGTTGCAACAAATGCAAATTCGCAGTATGCTCATAAAATGCTAAATCATGTGGGATTAGGACATCATTTTAAAACTATTTTAGGATATGACAGTGTTTCAAAACCAAAACCACATCCTGAAATGGTAAATAAAATTTTAGATATTCACAAAATTTCAAATATAAATGCTCAATTAATAGGTGATTCACATAAAGATATAATGGCTGCGACAAAAGCAGGTGTTGATTCTGTTTTAGTAAATTGGGGATTTTCAAATCATGAAAAAGATGCTATTGAAACAGTTCAAGAGCTAGAACAAAAAATCATGACAAAATTTAAATAGGTTTTATAATGTTTGAAAAAATCAAGAAATTGTTTAAAAAAGAAAGATTCCCTTGTATTGTTTGGGATGGTAAAATCATAAAATATTTGGATTTAACTCAAAAACAAATAGATGAAATGAACAACCAAGAGAAATACAAAGGCTGGAGTGTTACAAAAAAAGAGGATTGCTAAATCCTACTTTTTTGTATAATCAATAATTTTATAAGTTCCCTCTTTTAAATCATCAACTGTAAATCCATCAAAACTAACTCTATGAAGAGAAAGAACCCTATTTCCAACAGCTCCAAACATTCTTTTTACTTGGTGATATTTTCCTTCACAAATTTCTAGTCTTACATGTGTTGGACTTATTACTTCAAGTTTTGCTGGTAATAATGGTTTTGTTTCACCATTTAGCATAAGTTCACCACTTTCAAAAATCTGCGCTTCATCACCTTTTAAAGCAACTGCAAGTGTTGCTTCATAAACTTTTAATATATCACTTTTTGGACTTGACAATTTATGATTTAAAGCTCCATTATCACTTAGAAGAATAGCTCCTGTTGTATCAATATCCAATCTTCCTATAGTTGAAATTTTTGGATTTCTTCTATTCCATCTTGAAGGAATTAATGCATATATTAAGCTTCCTGCATCATTATGAGAGCAAATAAAACCTGATGGTTTATTTAGTAATATTGTTATGTTTTCTGGGTCTAATGGCTCTTCATTTACAGTTATATCATCATGATATGCTTTTATTGAAGGATCAAAAACTCTTTTTTCTTTTACACAAAGCTCAAAAATCCTAAGAAATTTTTTTGCCTCACTTCTAGTACAATATCCCAAGCTAGATAAGTGTGCATCTATTCTTTTGTGGCTGTTTGTCATATATTTTTATCTCTTTGTATTAAATTGTGCTGGATATTAACATTTTTTTCAATAAAATACAAATATGAAACTACTTGATAAAAAATATGGCGTCTATTTATTAGATGATGACAACTTTGATTTTCCAACACTTAATATGATGAAAGATGATCTAGTGGCTGTTGGTGGTGACTTTCATCCCCAAAGACTTCTTAATGCTTATGAAAATGGAATCTTTCCTTGGTATATAGATGAATACAATTATATACACTGGTTTAGTCCACAAAAAAGAATGGTTTTAAAACCACAAGATATGAAAGTATCAAAAAGTCTAAAAAAATCTATAACAAACAAAGGTTTTGTAATAAAATCAAATGAAAACTTTGAAGCTGTTATAAAGTCTTGTGCAAATATAAAAAGAAAACATGAAGACAGTACTTGGATAAGTGATGAGTTTATAAAAGCTTATACAAACTTATTTGAACTGGATATTGCATCTAGTATTGAATGTTATTTAAATGATGAGTTAGTTGGTGGATTGTATGGAGTTTTAATAGGAGATGTATTTTGTGGTGAAAGCATGTTTGCAAAAACAAGCGATGCTTCAAAAGTGGCTTTTTATCACCTTTGTCAACAAGCAGAAAAAAATGGCATAAGACTTATAGACTGTCAAGTATATAACAAACATTTAGAAAGTTTAGGTGCAAAGGAAATAAGTAGGAAAGAATATTTTAAAGTTCTTGGAATTAAATAATAGTCTTTTATTTTATACAATTTTGTAATTACTTAAATCTTCTTGTTCAATAGTGATTTTATGACTTTTTATAAACTCTATTAATTTTTGTAAATTTTTATCTTCTTTAGAAATTATATTTAAATATCTTGTTTGATTTGAATAATCAAGCATATAATTCTTTTTTTTGATAATTTCATATATATTATCAGGTATTAAAAATGAGTGAGATTTAGCCTTTTTTAATTTAGGCACTATTGTATTTAGATAAATATTTATACCTGCTAAATCAAAATCTCCAAAATGAATATATTCTCCGCTAAAAGATTCAAGCCATTTATATTGATAAGTTGTTTTGTATTCACTTATACATAAAAACAGATACTTTTTATCTTTTTCAAATAAATGTTTATAGTTATTTATATACCATAGAACTTGAGGATTTTCAACTCCAACTACAATCACATCATCATCTAATTGTAGTTTTGAAGTATAATGCAAAAATAGGCCAGAACCATCTAATGCATAGAAATATTGTTTTTTGTCATTATAGTTAACTTCTAATTTATCAAATACGCTTATCATCAAACCATTAAAACTTTTTGATTCGACTCTTTTTGTATGGGAATAATTATCTGCAATTTCATCACGACTTTTAGGTTCGTTTTTTTCTTCAATAAAATAATCTAAATCTTCAATACAAGCTACATTATATCCATTTGATTTGACTATCCCAAAAAGCGCTTCAGCATCATTTAGATATATTAAAGCAGGTTTTCCACTCACATAAACGCAATTGCATCCTATAAACTCTTCTAAAAGTTTTTTAGAACTAAAAAGATTTTTTGCTATATATTTATCTTCTAATAAAGTTTTTATAGTTTGGAAATTCTTTTTAGTGATATTTATTGCCATTACCAATCTTCCATTGCGTTTCTAGCATCGATTAAATTAAGCTCCACATGATTTGAACTTTCTCTTGTTCCCATATAAATTCGGGGATATGCTTCAATAATATCATCATCATTAGCAGCCGTTCCATTTATAAATACAAACTCTAGATGTTTTGCATATTTCATTAACTCTGTAAAATAATCTGCTGATATTTGACCTATTTCATCAATAATACAATGATATTTTATATCTTCACTATTTGTAAATTTATTAGCAACCATACGAAGTAAAGTTATATAAATAATAGCTTTTATCATAATAGATGTTCCATTACTTCCTACACTATCAAGTGTAGCTATTCCTTTTGTAACTTGAGCATTTTCACTAACATCAAAGGTTAAAGTACTAATATCAGCTACTGTAATGCTTTTTTTGAATGTTTTATCAAGAACAATTTGTAAATCATGAGCTATTCTTACCAACTCATTTTTTACTTGCTCTGATCTTTGACTATTTTCGTATCCAATCAACATATTAGCACTTAACATATCGCCAATACTTTCAATACTAGTTACTATTTCATCTCTTCCTGTATCTTTGAAATTCAATCTAATATAATCAATAACTGTAATGTTTCTTATACCATTATCAATTGTTCTATTTATTTTATTTACATCTTTTACAATACTATTAAAAGTTCCTTTGATATGTGATATCTTACTTACAGCATCATTTATAGCTTCTATTAGCCTGTGTAATTGTAAACTTGTACCTTCTATATCAAACTTAGTTTTAATAAAATCTGCATAGGATTTTGCTATTAAAATATATTGCTCAATATTGTCTTCAAAGCTGTTTATATCGGATTTTGTTTTTAGTTTCATCATATTATCATAGGGAATACCATCTATTATTTTTCCAGTTTCAAGTATGATTGTTTTTTCTCTATCCCTTTGTTGATTTTCAAGAGTTTTAAATCTTTCAAGAATATTGATATTTTTTTTACTATTAAGTAATAGTTTTATTTCATCATCACTGTAAGCTTCATAGGTTTTATTTGCATTTACATCAGAAATTTCAAGTTCAAAAATTTTAAATGATTTTTCATACTCTTTCCAAATATAAATAGTTTTTCCTATTTCATTTAGTTTTTCTTCAAGAACAGAAAGTTCTTTTTCAAAATAATCTCTATGTTTATCTCTTTGTTGGACTACTTCATCGTGTTGTTCATTTAAAAAAGGAATTTTATTGTAGTTTGGTAATACTTCATGATTGTATGTTAATACTAATGATCTATTATCATTTATATTTTTAATTGATTTTTCCAGCTGTTTAATAGTTCTTTGATATGATTCAAGTTCATCAGTATCAATGTTTTCTTTCTTTTTGATTTCATTGTATATAGCATGAATTTCTTTATCTGAATCTTCTATTTGTTGGGCATATTTTTTATTTATTCCATTTATACTTTGCTTGCAAATATCTAATTCACTATTTAATCTAAGTTCATGTTCTTTGTATTTTTTAATAACTTTTGCAATAAAACTTGCTTTATTTTCTTTGATATTGGCTAAATACTCTTTTAATGAAGCTAATTGCTCTTTATCTTTTTTAAGCTGCTCTTTTTTATCAAGTATTGTTTTATCAAGCTCTTCTTTTAATCTTACAATTTCATCTTCAAGTCTTTTTCTTTCATTAGATATTTTTATCTCATTATCTTTGATTTTTGGACTTAGTTCATAAATTGCTCTTGATTTTTCTTGTATTAATTTTTGATATTTATTTGAATCAACTTTTAAACTTTCTTGAAGATTCTTAAACCTTAAGTTATGTCCTGCTACTAAACTGTTTAATTGGTTTTGAAAAGATGCTTTGTTATTTTCAAGTGTTTCTAAATCATATTTTACTGCAAGGGATTCTATATCTCCATCAATTTTTAGACCATAAAATGTATCATTACCACTTTCAAGTGAGAAGCTTAGATTTGACTCATTAAACAGTACTTCATCACTTGCAAGAGCAAGAATTTTTCTTCTGTTTGGAACTTCATTTTTATTTAAAAATCCAAATAAATTATTTTTACCAATATCTAATTTTGTATTTACTATTTCAATCTTTGATTTAATTTCATCTTTATTTTTAGTATATACATTTAATTCATTTTGAATTTTTGTATTAATTTCTTTTAATTTACTCTCTTTTTGATTTTCAATTTCTTTTTGCTCATTTTTTAATACTAAAACTTGTGATTCAATAGTATTTTTTAAAGCAGATAGTCTTTCTATTTCATCTTTAAATTTTTTTGTACTATTGTTTTCTAATACTTGTTTTGGCAGATATGAAAGTGCTGTTTCATCTTGAGATATTTTTTTATCCAAACTTGCATATTCAAAACTTTTATCTTCTAATTCTTTATCAAAAGATTCAATTCCTTGTTCTATTTCAATCTCTTTATCTTTTGATACTTGTAAAACTTCAGTAGTTAGATTGTCTTTTTTAGAATCTAGCTCTTTTTTTTCATTATCTTTTTTTTCATTTATTAAAGCATTAGCTTTTTGTTTTTGGATTTTTTCTTTTGCTTCTAGCTCTTCAATACTGCTAGAAATAGCATTTACTTTAATATTTAATTCATTTAAACTTTTTTCATAATCATTTTGTCTATTTTGTTCTACTATTAAATTTTCTATTCTATATTGCTGATGAAAATCACTATATCTTTTTTCATGGGTTTTAATTTCTATATTTAAATCTGAAATTTGAGTATTATAATTTGTAGATTTAAATTTCCATTCTTTTGAAAGATCATCTTTTTTATCACTATTTATTTTTTGTTGCGCTAATAAATTAAGATGATTATCACTTATAACTGTTTTTATTCTATCTTTATTATAAGAAATTGTTTCAAGCTCAAAGGTGATATTTTCTATCTCATCACACAATGCTTTGTAAGAAATAATCGTATCATCAAGTTTTAATATTCGCTCTCTTCTATCTTTTATTAATTCAAAATGAGCCACGTTTTTTAAGGCTTCTGCTAATTTACTTTTGAAATCCAAGATATCCAAAGAGTACTCTTTTTCTCCAATTAGTGAAATAAGCATATCTTTGATACCTTTATCTCTAACAGATGAATTTGAATAGATATTAAAAAGGTATTTACCAAAGATATTTGCCGATTCTTCACTATCATAAAAAGAAAAGTCTAGTTCTGGTTTATCTTTATTAGGAAGCATTCTATAGCTTTTTTTACACATCATTTTTCTAAAAGTGGCTACCGTTTCACTTTTGTAATAAACCAAAGATTTTTTTGCACAATTTGCTAAAATCTCTTTTAGACTCAAACATCTTTTGTCAGAATCAAGGTATAAAGTACTTATATCTTCTTCGTAATTATGAATATTTATAAATGTATGTTTTACTTTTCCCTCATCTTTACTCAAAATAAGAGCATTTCTTCCAATACTGTTTTCATATATGTAAATCAAGTGAGCATAAATACCTTTTAAATGCCAATCATAAAAACTAAGCTCTTTTTCAAGTGGTCTAGTTTTAGATTTATCCATAGTATAAAAGTAACAAATAGCACTCATAA
>JAHIWE010000113.1 GCA_018816105.1 bacterium
AAAATATTTATGGCTACAAAATGGCTAGAAAATAGTACAGACTTAAAAAATATGTTAGCAAACACAGGTAAAAAAATTGATCAATTAGTAACTTATCATGATCCTTGCCATGCTAAAAAAATGCAAGGGGTATGGAAAGAACCAAGAAGTCTTTTATCACAAAACTATGTTTTAACAGAAATGAGTGATTCAAATAGATGTTGTGGCTTTGGTGGAGTTACTATGCAAACAGAAAAATATGATTTTGCAAAAGCAGCAGGTGCGCCAAAAGCAGCAATGATTAGAGATACAAAAGCACAAATTGTAAGTGCTGAGTGTAGTGCATGTAGAATGCAAATAACAAACTCTTTATATCTAGCCGATGTTGATGTTCAATTTAAAAATCCAATTGAATTAATTGCTGAGGCATTAGAAGCATAATGGAATTTTGGCAAAATATATATTCAAACTTTGATCCCGTAGCTTTTAATTTAGGACCAGTGGCTGTCCACTGGTATGGGATTATGTATGCATTAGCATTAATAAGTGCTATTTTTGTAGCAAAATGGTTTATAAAAAAAGATAATTTATCCATATCTAATGATTTATTTGATTCTTATATTTGGTGGGCTGAAATTGGAGTAATTTTAGGTGCAAGATTAGGTTATATTTTATTTTATGATTCAAATACCGCATACTATTTAACTCATCCTTGGCAAATTTTTAATCCATATATAAATGGTGTTTATACGGGCATTTCAGGAATGAGTTACCATGGTGCATTTATTGGATTTATTATTGCTTCTTATTTATTTTGTAGAAAAAACAAAATATCTTTTTGGTTTATAACTGATATTGCAGTTCTTGGAATTAGTGCAGCATATGTTTTTGGAAGAATCGGAAATTTTTTCAATCAAGAACTAGTTGGTCGAATAACAGATGTTCCTTGGGGAATTTATGTAGAAAATACCTTAAGACATCCATCTCAAATTTATGAAGCAATTTTAGAAGGATTAGTTGTATTTGCAATTTTAGTTTATTTAAGAAAAAGAAAAACATTTGATGGTCAATTAGCATTAATGTATGGAATCTTATACTCATTTATGAGAATTGTTGCAGAATTTTTCAGACAACCAGATAGTCAATTAGGATTTCTTTATAGTAATTGGCTTACAATGGGTATTTTACAATCAGCGATTGTACTTGGAATTTGTGTATTAATATACTTTAAAATGAAGAAAATAAATAGTTAATTAACTATTTATTTTCATATCTTTACTATAACCAGCATCAAGAGCTAGCTCTGCAATCTTATTTTTTAATAAATCCAGTCTCCAACCATGTCTACCAGCAAAATTTTCTATTTCTACGTCTCTTTGTTCAGGTGTACAAAATACAAAAATTCTCTTTAAAAAAGGTTTTGGTACTTGTATAGCTATTAGTTGAAAATAATTCTCTTTACAGCTTCTAGAGCAAAAAGCCTTACTCATAGCAATCTTTTTTTTGCAGAAAGGGCAGTGGGACATTATTTATTACCTTTGATTATTAGTTTGTAGAACTTAGCATTAGTAACATCTTGTAAGAACTTGGGTTCAATGTCGTGTAAAGCTATTATTTCAACAGCTTTACCTTCCATTAACCAGCCTCGTCCTGTATCTTCAATTTTTTGAGTTTCAAATAATTGGATTAATTCCTCTTTTGAAATGATCTGTTCTTCCATATTATAACTTTTTTATTAAGATTTTGCAAATAGGCATTCTTAATTATTCTTAAGAATATCTATTGTATAGCCCTTGTTCGAGTGATTTTTAATTATTTCGTAATAAGTTTTTTGTCTAATTTTATTTACTATATTTCTCATAGTATAAATTGACATATCCTTACCTTTCCAAACTACTTCTTTTATTGTATCATAATCTGTTACATCATTTCTTTTTGTTATTAATAATTTTAGAAAAGATTTTTCTAATCTTGTAAAATCTATTAAAACTCCACCTGATTTAAAAAACTGATCTCTATATTCATCAAAATAGATTCCATTCTCGAATTCTATTTTATCACCTCTTTTTGTTTGATTCAAACACATAATTACAGCTAGTTTTACATCTTTAGCTCTTAATGGTTTAGATAAAAATGTATAAGCACCTGAATTAATAGCTGTTACAATACTTTCATTATTATCTGACTCTGAGATAACAATTTTTGGTAAAGTAGGAGCCAACTGTGATAATTCTGTACATAGTTCTGAAAAAGAAACACCTTGGATATCTGCATCAATAATTGCCATGTCGTAATTATTTGAACATGCCAATGATAATGCATCACTTAAATTTGACGCTACTTTTAATTCTTTAAAATAATCATCAAATTCATTTCCCATTATTTGAGTTATTGTCTCATCGCTAGTTACAAATAATAACTTTGCGTTGTATAGTTTTCTTATATTTCTTACTGTTTTTAACATAATATTACTCTTTATATATTGGTTTAAGTCATAATAATAACAAAAATTTCTTTATTTGTCAAAAATATATTAATAATTTAGAAAATATTTTAATAATTTAGTATTATTTTAGCTTTTGCCAAGAATTTCCACGTGCAAAAGATACCTTTAAAGGGATATTTAATTTATACACATTTTCCATTATTTCTTTTAACTCTTTAATAATCTCATCAGCAATATCTTCTTTTATTTCGAAGATTAGCTCATCGTGTATCTGTAAAAGCATTCTCACATTATTGTTATTTTTATATTTTTTATGAATTTCAACCATTGATAATTTGATTAAATCAGCAGCACTTCCCTGAAACATGGTATTCACAGCTTCTCTTAGATATGCAGCTTTAACCATAGCATTCGCATTTTGAAAATCAAACAATCTTTTTCTATTTAATAATGTTTTTATGTAACCATTAATATGAGCAAAATCTTCTATTGATTTTAAGTAATCTTTTACGCTTTTAAAAGCTTTAAAATATGATTCAATATAAATTTTTGCATCTTTTGAAGAAATTCCTAAAGTATCACCTAATTTTTTACTTCCCATTCCATATAAAAGTCCAAAATTTATAGATTTTGCAATAGATCTTTTATCTTTTGCTTCATCTTCACCAAAAATCTTAACAGCCGTTTGATAGTGAATATCTAAATCATTATTAAAAGCATCAACTAAAGCTTCATCTTCACTAAAGTGAGCTAGTAATCTAAGTTCAATTTGAGAGTAGTCAATTCCAACAAGAGTAAATCCATCTTCTGGGATAAAAGCTGATCTTATTTGTGAACCTGCTTCTGATTTCACAGGAATATTTTGTAAATTAGGATTTTTTGAACTTAATCTTCCGGTAGCTGTTCCTGTATGTAAAAAAGAAGTATGAATTCTATTATCTTCATTTTTTAATCCAAGCTCTAATAATGGTTCAATATAAGTTGATTGAAGCTTATAAGCTTCTCTGTAGCTCAATAATAAAGGAATTACATTATGAGCATTATATAATGAGCTTAAAACCGCCTCATCTGTGCTATAACCTGTTTTTGTTTTCTTAGTAGCTGTTAAACCTAATGTTTCAAATAAAACGACTCCTAATTGTTTTGGAGAGTTAATATTAAACTCAACACCACTTGTCTCATAAATTTTACTTGTTAACTCTTGAATATAAATACTATTTGTTTCTTTTAACTCTTTTAATAAATTTACATCAATTTTTATTCCATTACTTTCCATATTTGCTAAAACATAAATAAAGTCAAATTCTAAATCAAAGGCAAGTTTTAATAAATCTTTAGCATCTCGTTCTTCAAATAACTCTAATTGTTTATTAAAAAGCTTTAAAGTCATCAAAGCATCTTCAGCTGCATAATCACATGCATTTGAAATATCTACATTTGAGAAGTTTTCACCTTTTTTAACTACATCTTTAAATGTTATCATTTTATGATTAAAATATTTATTTACCTGATAATCAAGCCCTACTTTTTCATTTGTATCTAAAAGCCAAGATAAAATCATTGTATCTGCATAAAGTTTTAATTCTAAATCAAAATTGTTTTTAATAATTTCAAAATCATATTTGAAATTTTGTAAAACTAATTTATGTTTATTTAATTGAACAATAGCTTGAACTGCTGCTTCTTTTGAAATTTGATTCCCAACACCTAAATATGAGTGCGCAATTGGAACATAGTATGCTTTATTCTCTTCATAAGCAAAAGAAAAACCTACTATTTTTGCTTTTGTTACATCAATATCTGTAGTTTCTGTATCAAATGAAACTATTGCATCTCTTGGAATTGTGTTTATTACTAAAGATAAGCTGTTTTCATTATCTAATAAAATAAACTCAAGATTCTCTTGTTTTTCTACTTCTTTAGGAATTTGCGTCTTAAAAGACATTCCATTTTTATTAACCCTATCAAGTATTTTTGACATATCATACTTGATTAAAATATCAGAAATCTTTAAAATTGGATTTTCAGCTGGCAGTAAAAAATTGTCTAAATCATCAATCACATGACAATCTTTAGATAATGTAACAAGTTGTTTTGAAAGAAAAGCCATTTCCCTACTCTCTTCAAGTAGTGTTTTCCATCTTTTTTTCTCAATATTTTCTAAATTAGCATAAATATTTTCTAGTGTTCCAAATTGTTGGATTAAAGCTTCAGCTGTTTTTGCTCCTATTCCTTTTACACCTGGAATATTATCAGCACTATCACCTAAAAGTGATTGATAATCTGTAAATAAAGATGGATGTACTCCATATTTTTCAAGACATTTAGCTTCATTTATTACAACTTTTTTTGTTGGGTCAAATAAATAAATAGTATCATCTTCAATTAATTGATATAAGTCTTTATCGTGAGATACAATTCGAACTTCTAATCCTTTTAGTTTTGCATCATGGGCAATTGATGCTACTATATCATCAGCTTCAAAACCTGCTCTAATTGCTGTTTTAAATCCCATTTGTTCAATCCATGAAATTGCGATTGGAAGTTGTTTTAATAAATCCTCAGGAACATCAGGTCTTTGAGCTTTATAATTATCATATAAATCATTTCTAAAAGTATTTCCTTTTGCATCAAGTGCAAAAACTATATAATCTGTTTGAAAATCTTTTCCAATATTTGCTATAAAATTTATAAAACCTGTTAATAAACCTGTTGGAAACCCTTCTCTTGATTTTAATGGTGGCAAAGCGAAATAACTTCTAAATAAAAAGCCGAAGGTATCAATAACTGTAATTGTTTTTTTCATAAAATTTCTCTTTCATATACTTGTTTAAAGATTTTATATTATAATAATGTCACTAAAAATAAGGTTTTACTATTTAAAAGGAAGATAAATGATAATTATACCTGCTAGATTAAATTCAAGTAGATTTGCAAATAAAATTTTGGTGGATATTTTAGGATTACCTATGGTAATTAGAACAGCAAAACAAGTTAGTAGCTTGGATAAAGTTGTTATTGCAACTGATTCACAAGAGGTAGTTGATTTAGCTAAAGAGTATGGTTTTGATGCAATTATGACATCAAGTTCACATAATAGTGGAACTGATAGAATAAATGAAGCTGTTAATATTTTAAATCTTAGTGATGATGAGATTATCATAAATGTACAAGCTGATGAGCCTTTTATTGAAATAGAAGTTGTACAAGCTGTTATAAATAGAGTTAAAAAAGTAAAAGAGAATAATGAAGATATAATGATTACATCTTGTTACAAAGAGATTAGTTCAGAATTAGCTGATGATCCAAATCATGTAAAAGTAATTTTAGATGAACACTCAAATGCAATATATTTCTCACGTGCAAAAGTTCCATATCATAGAGATCATTATGAAAATGCATCATATAGTGGGCATTTAGGTATTTATGGTTTTACAAAAAAGTCATTAAATGCTTTTTGTAAATTAAATCCTTCAAAATTAGAAAGTCTTGAAAAACTAGAACAATTAAGAGCCATTGATAATGGAAATAAAATTGCAATGGTAAAAGTTCAATCAAAATCTTTTGGTATTGACACACAAGAAGATTTAAATAATGCATTAAAAATTTTTAAAAAGTAATTTTAATCTAAATTTATGTAATATTGTTATTAAATAAATGAATAAATAAGGTAATAAATGCGTTATGATATATTAATTATAGATGATAAGCATAAAGAATTTCAAAATTTCAAAAAATACTCTTTAAATATATTAAGAAATATAAATATTACTCTTTTATCTCCAAATCAAAATAAAATAAGTGATGATTTGGAGATGTGTGATTTATTAATAATAAATATTGATTTTATTGGCTATTTTAATGAAATCAAACAATACTTACAAGATAAAATCTATACTATTTTTTTAATAAATGAGGAATCAGATTTAGAAAAAATTGTACATCTAAAAAAAGTGGATACCCTACTTAAATCTTTTGATTTTGATACACTAATTGAAAAAATAAACTATTATACAAATACAAATACAAATACCAAAAGTAAACCACAAAAAGAAGAAGAGTTTTCTAATTCAATAATAAATAATATTAATTATCCAATATTCTCTACAGATGGAATTAGTATTATTTTCTCAAATAATCATTTTTTTAGATTAACAGACTGCTTTACTTTAGATGAGTTAAATGGAAAATATCGTGATATAGAAAAAATATTCGCTAAAGAAGATGGGTGTTTTACCCAAATCACGCCACAATGGTTAGCTCAAACTAATGTTGGAAATGTGAAAGTGTGTATTTTTGATAAAAATAATAAAAAGAAATTTTTTTCATTACAAAAGATTTTCTTAACACATAATCGTACAAATATAATAATACTAAATGATATTAGCCATGAAATAGAACACAAACATGAATTATTTAAACTCCTTTATACTGATAATTTAACTAAATTTCCAAATCGTACAAAATTAATTGAAGATTTACAAAATAAAGTATTTAAAATGGAATCAGTTTGCTTACTAAATATTAACTCATTTAGAGAAGTGAACGATTTTTTTGGACATAAAGTTGGAGATTCAATACTAATTGATGTTGCTAAATTAATTGATAAATGTATAAAAGGTTATGATAACTTAAAACTTTATAAATTCCCTTCAGATTCATATTGTATTGCAAATACAGAAAAGTCCAATGATGAATTTGTAGAATTAATTAAAAGTATAACAGAGGCTGTTTATAAAAAAGTATTTACTTTTGAACATTATGAAATTGACATTAGAATGACAGCTGGAATATCTTTTTCAAATAAAAATAACAAACTAATAACAGCAGATATTGCATTACAATCAGCAAAGAAAAATCATAAAGATTTCTTAGTATTTTTTGATGAACTTGATAAATTCCATGAATATGAAAATAATATGCTTTGGACAAAAAAACTAAAATCTGCATTTATTAATGATAATATTGAAGTTTATTTCCAACCTTTAGTAAATAATAAAACTCTAAATGTAGATAAATATGAGTGTTTAGTAAGATTAGTTGAAGAAAATGGAAAGGTAATTAGTCCTTATTTTTTCTTAGATATATCAAAAAAATCAAATCAATATACTAAATTAACAAGAATTGTATTAGAAAAATCATTTAAAAAATTTGAAGAGCTTCCTTTTGAATTTTCGGTTAATATATCTTATGAGGATATAGAAAGTTCAGATTTTCTGAATTTTATAAAATCAATGTTAAAAAAATATAATGTTTCAAATAGAGTTGTTTTTGAAATACTTGAAGATGAAAATATAAAAAGTTATGAACTTTTGATATTATTTATAGATGAAGTTAAGGCTTTGGGATGTAAAGTAGCTATCGATGATTTTGGTAGTGGATACTCAAATTTTGAGCATTTATTAAAAATGAATGTAGATTATTTAAAAATTGATGCCTCTTTAATCAAAAATGTTGCAATTGATGAAACTTCATATAAGATAACAAAAACTATAATAGAATTTGCAAAAAGTTTAAACTTACAAACTATTGCTGAATTTGTAGAAAATGAAGAAATATTCAAAATTGTAAGAGAACTAGGTGCAGATTATTCTCAAGGGTATTTTTTCTCAGAACCAATAGCAATGCCAACTGCCATTGAATTTAATAAAAAGAATAATAATGAATAAAGAAATTTTAAAAAATATCTCAATTTTATATGTTGAAGATGAAAATGACGTAAGGGAATTTACATCAAAATTATTGACTTCTTTATTAAGAAAAGTTTATACAGCTAAAGATGGTCAAGAAGGTTTAGATATTTACAAAGAGAATCATACTGATATTGATTTAATTATTTCAGATATAAATATGCCTAGAATGAATGGTCTTACTATGTGTGAAAAGATAAAAGAAATTAATAAAGATATTCCTCTTGTAATCACAAGTGCCCACAATGATACAAATTTTTTAAAAAAAGCTATAGAAGTGGGAGTTAGTACATATGCTATGAAACCTATTGACTTATATCAGTTGATTGAAAGTATCACAAAAGCTATGGAGCCTATTTTATTAAAAAGACAATTATTCGATTTGAACCTATCACTTGAAAGTAAAATAGAAAAAGAAATTTGTAAAATAAAATCTATTTTAGATGCACAAGATAATATTATAATAGTAACAAATAAAGAAAATATAACTAATGTAAATAAAAAGTTTTTACATTTCTTTGGTATAAATGATTTTGATAAATTTCTAAAAACTAAAAAAAATATTTTTGATTTTTTCATTGAAGAGTTTGGTTTTATTACAAAAAATCAAATAATAAAACAAGAATCATGGCTTAGATATATAAAAGATTTACCAGAAGTTGATAGAATTGTAAAAATTAAAAATTATTTGCATGAAGAAAAAATCTTTACAATAAACGTAGATTATTATGAAGATAAAGAGCATTATTATGTATTTTCTCTAACTGATATTACTCAGATAAAAGAAAAATCAAATTTATTAGAGTATCAAGCAAGTCATGATAAATTAACTGGACTATTTAATAGAAATAAATTTGACGAATTCTATATCAAAGAAGTAAAAAGATCAAAAAGATATAATACAAATCTATCTGTTATAATTTTTGATATTGATGATTTCAAGATGATAAATGACACATATGGTCATCAAATTGGAGATGTGGTATTAAAAGAAATTTCTCAAATTATGTCAATGCATATTAGAGAACAAGATATAGCTGTTAGATGGGGTGGAGAAGAATTTTTAATACTATTACCACATACTAATATAGATGGAGCGGCAACTGTTGCTAATAAAATAAAAACTAATATAGAAGAGCATCTTTTTACAGAATTAAGTCTAAAAATAACTGCTAGTTTTGGTGTGTCTGAATTAGGTACAGATGATACTGATGAAAGTTTGATTTTAAGAACAGACAAGTTCCTATATGAAGCAAAAAACAGTGGAAAAAATAAAGTAATAGCTAAATAGGCTATTACTTAAAAGTTGAAATTTTCACCTAAATAATGTTCTCTAACTTTTGCATCGCTTTTAATCTCAGCACTAGTTCCACTAGCTAATAAAGCCCCTGCTTTCATAACATAAGCCCTATCACAAATTTCAAGTGTTTCTCTTACATTATGATCTGTAATTAAAACTCCTATATTTATTTTTGTTAACTGGTGAATAATTTCTTGTATATCTTTTACAGCAATTGGATCAACCCCTGCAAAAGGTTCATCAAGAAGTAAGAATTTTGGTTGAGAAACAAGTGCCCGGGCGATTTCAGTTCTTCTTCGCTCCCCTCCTGAAAGAGAAACTCCCTTTCTTTGTCGAATTGGCTCTATATTAAAAAGTTCAAGTAATTCTTCAACACGTTTGTGTTGTTCATCTTTGTCTTTTGTCACAATTTGAGCTGCAAGCATTAGATTATCTTCTACTGATAAATCTTTAAAAATAGATGATTCTTGAGGTAAATAACCTATTCCTTTTAGTGCTCTTTTGTGTAAGGGAAGTGAAGTTATATCTTTGTCATCAAAAAAAACATTTCCAGCTGTTGGTTTTACTAATCCACAAACCGTATAAAATGTAGTTGTTTTTCCAGCACCATTTGGTCCTAATAAACCAACTATTTCTCCTGAGTTTACTTCAAGTGAAATACCATGTAATATTTGCGTTTTTTTGATTATTTTTGTTATGTCTTTTATATGTAGTTTATGCATTTATTTTATATAACCTCTTATTGTCTTTCTTTTCTATATGTATTAAAACTACGTTATATCCATAGTCTTTTAATAACTCTTGCAATTTTTCATCACCCCACTCTACAAAGTGAGTTCCCTCTTTTTCAAACTCTTCTAGCATTCCTAATGATATAAATTCATTTAATGTTTTATTGTACATATCATAATGAAAAATATTATCTGAGTATATAGCTTGTAGAGAAAAAGTGGGAGAGGTAACTAAATCATCTAAATTTAAACTCTTTACATAATTTTTAACAAGTGTTGTTTTTCCACTTGCTAAGTCACCTCTTAAAATAACGATATAGTTATCATTTTTTAATAGTTCAATTAAATAAACACTTAGCTCATCTAATTTTGTTAATTCTAATTCAAAAGTTTTCTGCAAAAAAATTCCTAAGCTAATTGATTAGATACTCTAATAATTTGTGCTAATTTCTCTTTAGCAGTTCCACTCATAATAGCACCTTTTGCCATATCAATACCATCTTTGAAATCTCTTGCTTTTTCATCAACAATCAAAGCAGCAGCAGCATTTAATAGAACAATATCTAATTTAGAACCAACTAGTTTTTTTGATAAAATATCACTAGTTAATTTTGCATTATAAGCTGCATCTCCACCAATGATTTCTTGTTTATCACTCATTGGTATTCCATAATCTTCTGGATTTATTTCAAAATCTTCTATTTTCCCATTATATAAAGAAGTAGCATATGTAATATCAGATATTGATATTTCATCCATTCCATCGTTTGAAGAGACAATCATTGATCTTTTTGTATCTAACATATCCATTGCATATGCTAATTTATTTATATAAGATTTATCAAATACGCCTATTAGTTGTTTTGATACAGTAGCTGGATTTGATAATGGCCCTAAAATATTAAAAATAGTTCTATGTGGAATACTTTTTCTAATAGGCATGATATATTTCATTGCTGGATGATGATTTTGTGCAAACATAAAAGTAAAACCTGTTTCTTCAAGTATTTTTGCAGAATTTTCTAAATTTAAATTTAAATTCATTCCCAAAGCTTCAAGCATATCAGCACTTCCACTTTTGCTAGTAATACTTCTATTTCCATGTTTAGCAACATAACATCCACAAGCAGCTAGGACAATTGAAACTGTAGTTGATACATTAAAAGAGTTTGATTTATCTCCTCCTGTTCCACAATTGTCAATTAGCTTCTCTTTTAAATCATAATGAACAGGTAACGGTATCATATGATCTCTCATAGCACTAGCAGCTCCTGCTATTTCAGCTGCTGTTTCTCCTCTTTCATATAGTTCAATTAGATACTCTTTAACTTCTTCAACAGGAAGTCTATTTTCAAAAATATCATCAAATTTAAGTTTTGCTGCGTTAAACACTAGTCTATCCTTTGTACGTATTCATCTATTTTTGATTTAGGAGTTGATTTTGTTGTTGGTATTTGTAATACTTTAAACTTATCACTTTTTTCCAGATATTTAATCTCTATAATATCTCCAACTTTAACCTCTTTTGCTTTTTTTACTGCTAGATCATTTATAAAAACAACCTTATGTTCTAGCATATCTTCAGCTACGGCTCTTCTTTTTGTAATATTTACTGCATTTAAAAATTTATCTATTCTCATGGGCAGATTGTAGCAAAAATTAACTAAATAGCTTTTTAATATCTTTTGGATAGAATAACAATAGTTACATAGTAATATTTTCTTTTGGTGATTTAATGAATATACGATTTTATCTTTTATTTTTTTCGGCTTCATTGTTATATGCAAATGATTATAAATTTGATTTAATGGATGATGTTTTTGATTTAGATTTAGAACAATTGCAACAAATAAAAGTAATTTCAGCTTCAAAATATTCACAAAATCTAAATTTTACTCCAGCAAAAATAATAGTAATCACAAAAGAACAAATAGAACAAAGAGGTTATAAAAGTATTGATGAACTTCTAAGTGATTTACCTGCTATTCAAATATTAAATCATGCAGATAGTGGAATCATGAATCAAATTGGTATTCGTGGAATTATGGGAAATAATTATTTCAAAATTCTTCAAGATGGAATAGAAATTAACCAAACTGATGGTGAAATCATGAGTGCATCAATGCAATATCCTCTTTTTGGTGTTGAAAGAGTTGAAATACTTTATGGAGCAGCTTCGGTTGTTTATGGAGCAGATGCAATAAGTGGCGTTATAAATCTTATAAGCTCTACAAAAGAGAATGGTCAAGCTGGAGTTTGGACAGGAGAAAGAGGTTATAAATATATTTATGCAACTCAAGCTTTAAAATTAAATGAAGGATTATTCTCATATAAAACCCATTTTCACACTGACCAAGATTATAATTTAGATAAAGAATATCCAAATGATTATTTGGGAAATAGTTCTCATGATTTTAAACCTCAAGAAACAAAATCATTAAATTTTAGATATGAAAAGAATGGTTTTGATACAGGAGTAAACTATCGTTATTTTTCTGAATCAACATTAACTGCTATGAATGGAAAGAATTCTCTTTCAAATATTTTTGATGAAAAAGCTAATTTAAACAGTGAACTTTTTAGTGCATTTACAAGATACAAAACTACTTTATTTGATGACTTTGAATCAACAACCACTATAAGTTATGAATCAACAGAACTCTTAAAAAATAGTTATTTTAGAAATATTTATACATCATATGAACCAGGATACAAATATTCAAAATCTCAAAGATATGCGATAGAAGAAACTTTAAATAAAAATTACAAAAATCACAATTTTACTTTTGGAACTTCTATAGAATGGTTTAAATCCCTTCCAATGACTTATGATTTGCCATCACAATCTTTATCAAATGTTTTTATTAATGGTTCTAATGATGAGATAAAAGCTCCAATATTTGAAGAAAAATGGAATAATATTGCTTTTTATTTACAAGATCAAATAACATTAAATGAAAATTTTCAATTATCACTAGCAGGTCGTTATGATAATAGTTCATCTTATGAATCAAGTTTAAATCCAAGAGTTGCTTTAATATACTCAAAAGATTCATTAACACAAAAATTGATATATTCACAAGCTTTTTTAGCTCCTTCAAATTATAATAAATATAAAATTTATGGAACTCCATTAGAACCGAATACTTTAGGTGATGGAAATAAATATCAAACAGATACTTTTAGAGTTGCAAACCCTGACTTAAAACCAGAAAAAAGTAAAAGTTATGAATATAATATTGACTATTTATTAAGTAAAAATGATTTAATATCTTTTGCTATTTATTATTCAACTATTGAAGATTTGATTTTAATAGAAGAAAAAATGCCTCAACAAACAAATTTTCTTCCTAATACTACAATTATTGATCCAAGAGGCTCAAGAAATGCTGCTAATTCATATATTTATGGAAGTGATATTTCGTATAGTGGCCACTCGTATTTTTCAGGATATGATTTAAATTATTGGTTTAATTATAGTTTTATAGATGGAAAAATAGATTATGAATATGATTATGATTTACCTTTTTTAGCTCAAAATATTTTCAAAGCAGGAACAACTTTTAAACATAAAAACTTAACAATTTCACCATCAATAAAATGGATTAGTCCAATTACTGCTTCATATTATAAAGATGGTGAATTAGCAAAAGTTGATAGTTATATAACATCTAACATATATAGTAGTTATGCAATTAATAAAAAACAAAAAATATCATTAAAAATTGATAATTTATTTGATAAACACTATTATAGCGTTAGGTATAATACTTCATCAAAGTATGTAAGCCCACAAAATACAAGAATGGTATTTTTATCATATACCATTAATTTTTAGGAAAAAATGAAAATATTTACTCATTTAATTATTATATTTTTTATTGTTACAACTCTTTATTCAAATGAAACAAACGAAGATCAAGTAAAAGTTGCATATGTTTATAATTTTTTAAAAAATATATCATGGAAAAATGAAGATAAAATAAAAAAATATCGTTTACTAGTAGCCTCTGAAAACAAAACTTTAAAAAATATGTTCTTAATGCTTGGTTCAAGAAAGCAATTAAAAAATAAAAATTTAGAAATTTTAATTTATGACGATAAAAAAACCTATGAAAATATTCAAGCTATTTATATTGATGACTCTTACGTAGAGATATATGAAAAACTATTTTTTGAATTTGAAAAAAAGAATACCTTGTTTATTAGTAATGAATATAAAGATAAAAAACATGTTATGATTAATTTATTAAAAGATGAAACCCAAATTACTTTTGAAATAAATAAAGCAAATATATTAAATCGTTCATTGGAAATTTCAGCAAATCTTATACTTTTAGGTGGAACACAAATTGATGTTGCAAAACTTTACAAAAGTTCGCAAGATGCATTAAAAATACAAAAAGAAACTATCAACTCTTTAAATCAAAGAATTAAAGATAAAAACTTAGAATTAATATCAAAAATAAATTCAATAGAAGAACAAAAATTAGTTATCACAGCTCAAACAAAAAATATTAAAAACTATGAAGAAAAATTGAATGCACAAACAAAACTTCTTCAAAAACAAACTATTCAACTAGAAGAAGAGAAAAGACAATTAAAAGAAATTTATAAAAATATAGAATCTCAAAAAGAGAAACTTTTAAATGCTGTTTTAAATGTAAAAGAAAAAGAAGGAGTTGTTACATCACTTGTAAATTTACAAAAAGAGAAACAAGAAGAATTTGAAAAAGCAAAAAAAGATTTAGAGTTTTTAAATTCACAGATTCAAGAACAAAAAAATAACTTATTAATTAAAGAAAATATTATTTCTGAACAAAAAAATGCAATGGCTGTTTTAGCAGTACTTTTTATTATTATTTTAATATTAGGGATAAATGGAATAAGACAAAATAAACTTTTAAAGAAATTATCTCAAATTGACTCGTTAAGTGGTTTATATAATCGTCGATTTATAAATCAAAAACTTGAAGAAGAAATTTTAAAATTTAAAAGATATAAAACTCTATTTTCTATACTCTTGATTGATGTTGATTATTTTAAAAAAATCAATGATAACTATGGACATGATAAAGGTGATTTTGTAATCAAAAAAATATCTTCATTAATTCAACAAAATACAAGAAATACAGATATAAATGCAAGATGGGGAGGAGAAGAGTTTTTAATTTTAGCTCCAAATAGTGATTCAATTGGTGCCTTAAAACTTGCAAACAATTTAAAAGAACTTATCGAAACTTATCAATTTGGTGTAGACTACAAAGTAACTATTAGTATTGGAGTTTCTACTTTTGATGAAAATTCAAATCTAGAAAAACTACTAAAACTTGCGGATGATGCTCTTTATAAAGCAAAAAAAAATGGTCGAAATAGAGTTGAGATGGCTTAAATTTATTTATAGTAAAGATTAGTTAGAATAACACCTTTAAAAATAATGTAACCATAGGATAAATTTATGAATAAAAAAGATATTAAAAAAGTAGTTTTAGCATATAGTGGAGGTCTTGACACTTCTATTATTTTAAAATGGCTTCAAGATGAGTACAATGCTGAAGTTATTACTTTCACAGCTGATTTAGGTCAAGGTGAAGAAGTAGAGCCTGCACGAACAAAAGCTATAGCTTGTGGGATTAAACCTGAAAATGTTTTCATTTTAGATATTAAAGAAGAGTTCGTAAAAGATTATGTTTTCCCTATGTTTAGAGCAAATGCTATTTACGAAGGTGAATATTTATTAGGAACTTCAATTGCTCGTCCTTTAATTGCTAAAAAATTAATTGATATTGCAAATCAAACGGGAGCAGAAGCTGTTTCACATGGTGCAACTGGAAAAGGAAATGACCAAGTTAGATTTGAGTTAGGTGCACTTGCACTTAGACCTGATATCAAAGTTATTGCTCCTTGGAGAGAATGGGATTTAAATTCAAGAGAAAGCTTACTTGACTATGCTAGAAAACATGGTATTGAAATTGCTCAAAAACATCTTGATAAAGATGGTAATCCTGCTATTAGTCCTTATTCTATGGATGCAAACTTATTACATATTTCTTATGAAGGTTTACATTTAGAAAACCCAAATAATGAGCCAGAAGAGTCAATGTGGTTATGGACAACATCTCCAGAAAATGCACCTGATGAAGCTGAATATTTAACATTAACATACAAAAATGGTGATCCAATTGCTATTGATGGTATTGAAATGTCACCAGCAACATTACTTACTAAATTAAATGAGTATGGAAATAAACATGGTATTGGTAGAGCTGATATTGTTGAAAACAGATATGTTGGAATGAAGGCTCGTGGTTGTTATGAAACTCCAGGTGGAACTATCATGTTAAAAGCTCATAGAGCAATTGAATCTATTTGTTTAGATAGAGAAGCTGCTCACTTAAAAGATGAGTTAATGCCAAGATATGCTAAGTTAATTTACCAAGGATATTGGTTCTCACCTGAGCGAGAAATGTTACAAGCTGCAATTGATGCAACTCAAAAACATGTTGAAGGAACTGTTAAAGTTAAACTTTATAAAGGTAATGTAACTGTTGTTGGAAGAGATTCTACTAAATCTTTATATAACGATGCTTACTCTACTTTTGAAAAAGATGAAGTTTATAATCAAAAAGATGCAGAAGGATTTATTAGACTTAATGCATTAAGATTTATCATCGCTGGTAAAAACCAAAACAGAAACTAATATTAAGGTGGATTTTTCCACCTTATATTAAAACTTTTTTCACTTACTTATTTTTTTTCTTTCATTTTTAATTGTAACTTAACTGTAATTGTAACTTAACTGTAATCCTTAATAAATAGAATTGTTCACCTTACTAATGGAACAATCATGTATTTAAACGATTTAGAAAAAATCATTAACATAAACTCATATACAAAAAACAAAAAAGGTGTAGATGAAGTTGGTACTATAATGTCTAAATGGATAGAAGAGTTAGGCTTTAAGTTAAAAACTTATAATAAAGAACATATTGGTAATCATCTCTTATTCTCCTCCTCTAAAAAATCTGGAAAAAAAATCTTACTTTTAGGTCACAATGACACTGTTTTCCCACCAAATAGTTTTGAAGGATTTTCCCAAGATGAAAAATGGGTTTATGGACCTGGTGTTTGTGATATGAAAGGTGGGAATATTGTTGCACTTCAAGCTCTTAGAAACATTTTCAATCAAAATAGTGAAATATATAATATAGACTTTTTACTAGTTTCTGATGAAGAAACAGGAAGTGACGACTCAAAAGAGATAACAGCTTTACTTGCACCAAATTATGACTACTGTTTTGTATTTGAAGCAGCAGGAATTAATATGGAAGTTGTAACCCAAAGAAAAGGGGTTGGAACTTTTATAATTACAATAGAAGGACTTGCAAGTCACGCGGGAAATCATTATGATAAGGGAATTGATGCTAATTTAGAAGCTTCTTATAAACTTCAAGAGTTGGTAAAACTTACAAATCTAAAACTTCAAACAACTGTTAATGTTGGAAAAATAAATGGGGGAATTGGTGCAAATACAATCTCTCCAAAATGTGAACTACTTTTAGAAATCAGATATACCACTAATGATGAAAAAATAAGAGTTCTAACTGCATTAAATAGAATTACAAATACTTCTTACATTACAGGAACTATTTCAACACTTAGTGGCTCAATCCAAAGAGATGTAATGCAAGAAAATTCAAAACAACTAATACTAATAAAAGAGTTAGAAACTATCACTAACTCTAAAATCTTAAGTGAAAAAAGAGGTGGAGTTAGTGATGCAAATATAGTTGCAAGTTGTGGAGTAACTACACTTGATGGTTTTGGGCCTTTTGGTGATGGAGATCATACAATAAAAGAGAGAGCCTTAAAAAGTAGTTTTAACTCAAGAATAGAGTTAATGACAAAAATCTTAAATCATTTTCAAACAAATTTATAAAAAGGGGACAAAGTGGCAAAAAGAAATATTGGTATGTGGTTATATCAAAATAGTGGTGGAGAACAAATCCAAAAGAAAATGATTAAGTTGTTAAAAGATAGGGAAATTGATGTTCTTGCAAATGTAAATTTAAAAAATGCTATTGCAAAAAATGGTCATATTATTTATGAGATGAAAGACAAAAAAGTAAAACTTGATAAATTAGATTTATTCTTCTCTTATAATGCAGGGGAACAAACTCCGTATCAAGTCTATTTATATAAAGCCTTAAATAGAATCATTCCAATGATAAACTCTTATGAAGCATTTGAATTAAGTGAAGATAAATTTCATACCTCATTTTATTTACGTAAACATGGAATAAGAACAGCTGATTATAAACTTTGTCATAGTGATGACTCTCATAGATTAAATACTATTATGAAACAATGGGAGAAAATGGTTTACAAACCAACTGATGGTTGGGGAGGAATGGGAGTTACAAAAATAGACAGTGTTGAAGCTTTAAATATGTTAATTCCTTTTTTAAGTCAAATAAATCTTAAATATTTTTATGTGGAAAAATATGTAGATTATGATAACACAGATTATAGAGTAGACATTGTTGATGGACAATATGTTGCTTGTTATGGAAGAAAAGCAGCAACAGGACATTGGAAAACAAATGTTACAAGTGGTGGAAGTGTATTTTTAAGAGAAGCAAATGATGAGATAGTTAATCTTGCAATTAAAGCTAGTAAAACTTTAGGATTAGATATTGCTGGTGTTGATATTATTTTTGATAGAAAAAAAGAAGAATATATAGTTTTAGAAGTAAATGGAATTCCTGCTTTTGCAACTCCAGATCAAGAAAAAATGGGCTTAAATTTTAACGATAAGAAAATAGATTTAATCGTTGATTTAATAGATAGAAAAACTATTAAAAAGGAAAATGAAAAATGAAAAAATTACCAAAAATAGGATTCTTATATTTAGATTTTGTATTACAATTCTTTAATAAATCAAACTTCAAAGCTTGGCCTGACAAAATAGAGTCTGTTACATATCATTGGAAAAATGATAAAGATAGATTCATAAAAGAGGTAAAAAGAAAAAAAATTGAAATTCTAGTTGGAAATATTCCAGCAACTGCCTATGAAACCTTTGTTGAAATATCAAAAGAGTTGCCAAATGTAAGATTTGTTCCATCTATTGAAACACAATTTTCAAATAAATCAAAGGAAAATGTAACGCTTTTTTGTAAAAAATTTGATTTAGCAATTCCAAAAACAAAAATTTTTTATGATAAAGAAAAAGGTTATAAATATTTAAAAGAAAAAGCCTCTTATCCTCAAATCATCAAAAGATCTTATGGACCATCAAATTATGGTGGATATTTTGTACATAAAGCTAATAATTTCAAAGAAGCAAAAAAACTTCTTGATGAGAAAAAATATAATCCAATTTATACTCAAAATGCTATTGATTTAAAAGATTCTGGGGATATTAGAGTAATGTTAATTGGTCATAAACCAATTTGTGCATTTTGGAGATATTCAGGTAAAAACCAATGGATTACAAACACTTCACAAGGAGGTTCAATGTCATATGAAAATGTTCCTATGAATGCGTTAGAACTTGCCGTTAAAGCCTCAAAAGCTGCAAAAGCTGAATATTGGGCTTGTGATATTGCAATTTGTGCAAAAACTGGAAAAGCTTATATTTTAGAGTGTGCGACTGCCTTTGCTGCATTTCCATATATACGAGATTGGATTTGTCAATATTTAATGTGGGATTTTTCAAAAGGAAGATTTAGCAAACCTCATATTCCCCTATTCTCTTGGGAAGAGTTAGGAAAAATTGATTCAAATTTATTAAGAACTTTAAGACATATTGGCTTTAGTAAATACACAGCTAGTTATGATGGAGAATATTTTATCAATGATAAAAAAGATACCTATGAAATGGAACTAGCACTTTTATCAGATGAATCTGATGTTCCTCAAAAACCAGAAGATTGTATCCAATTAGAGGCTAACAAAAATTATACAAAAGAGAAAATATTTGAAATAAACAAGATAAATTTAAATACTGCAACACTAACTGATTTAATGTCACTTTATGCAATGGAAGAGGATTTAGCTTTACAAATACAAGAGTATCTTCAAGACAATATCATTACAGATAGTTCTGATTTATTAGAACTTGAAGCAATAGATGAACAAATGCTTAAATCTTGGGATAGAAATATTGATGATATGAGAGTAGATATAAATAGAATTGATAAAGATAATTTGAGAAAAATAAAAGGTATTGGTAAAAAATTAGCAAAAATAATCTCTGAACACAGAGATGCCAATGGATATTTTAAAAATCTAGATGAATTAAAAGATATTGAAGGAATTGGCAAAAATAAATTTGCCCAATTAAAATCCCGATTAAAAATAGGAGAATAAGTTCTTGAAAAGGTTATATAGGTCATATAGTGAATCAACAAACATTTTTAAAGAATTGGAAGCTAAATATCCTAATTATTTCAAAATTGAATCAATAGGTAATACTTGGGAAAATAGAGAGATAAATTTAATTACAATTTCAAAAGATATTAAAACAGCCGATTCAAGACCAGCTCTATTTTATACAGGAACTATTCATGCAAGAGAGTGGATTGGTCATGAATTAGCTATAGAGTTTGCAATATATGTACTAAAAAATCTTGAAACTGACCCTACTTTACAAACTTACTTAAATGAAAGTACAGTTTATATGGTTCCTTGTGCCAATCCTGATGGTTATGAGTATTCAAGAAAACACTTCTCTTTTTGGAGAAAGAATAGAAGACAAAATGCTGATGGAACTTATGGAGTTGATTTAAATAGAAACTTTCCTATAGGTTTTGTAAAATCAACTGCTACTACTTCAAATGTTTATGGAGGACCTGAACCATTTTCTGAACCTGAAACACAAGCTCTTAGGGATTTTGTTTTAAGTCATTCTAATATTACAATAGCTTTAGATTATCATAGTCAAGGAAATGTATTTTTTCCTGCCCACGATTTTAGACATGAAGATACTATTGATACAACTGATATGAACACTTTATGTGCAAATATGACTGAAGAGATTAGAAAAATATCAGGTCGAGAGTATGGAATACATCAAGGTAAACCACCAGCAAAATTAATAGGAGGAAGTGGAAGAGAATTTTATTATTCAAATAAAATTATCTCATCTGTTGTAGAAGTTGGAACTAGAAATATAAGTGATTATATGGAAGATATGAACGAAAATATTAGAGAACATATTCCAGCACTTATTTATGCCCTTAAAGAAGCTGATAATTACGCTAAAGACAATATTATGAAAAGGGTTAACTCTTTTAATGTTACAGAAATTGGCTCAAACCACGTAAATCTAAAATGGGATTATGAATTAAACGAAAATACATATTTTGAAATTTTTAGAAGTACAAAAGATAAACAATTTTGCAATAGTTCAAATTTAATCTCAAAAACTCAAAGTTTAGAGTTTAATGATATTAATCTAGGTTCAAATAAAGATTATTACTACAATATAAGAGCTGTAAATAAAAAAACAAACCAAAAATCACCCTTTTATCCACAAATAAAAATACGTACATTAATAGAATATGATGAATATAGTAGAACCTACTATGCAAATGCAAAAGGTACTGGATATGTGGCAGAAAATCTAAATAATAATCCTAGTCATTTTGGAGTGAACTCATTGTTTGTAGGAGTTGATGAAAATAAGGGAATTTCATATGCAGTTATTTCTATTAATGTAAAATCACTTCCATCAAATGCTTTAATAAAATTAGCTTCAATTAATCTATACCCAATAAATAGAGTTTCAACAACTATTGAAAAATATGGTGAGTGGAATATAGGACTTGTAAATCAAGAAACTATGGGAGATATTACAAACTTTGATGATGTAGCTAATATGCAAATAATAAGATATGTTGGACGTCCTACAGAATCACACCAATTAACCCAAGGAATTTGGAGGACTTGGAGTCTGTCTGGTTTGGAATGTAATGATTTAAAAAAATCAATTAAAAATGAAGCTATTGTTTTAAGAGTTGAAGGTCCAAAAGAGCTAAGAATTGGAAGAACAAAACAGATGATGCAATGGGATATTGGTTATGGCTCATTTGGTTTTGGATTGGCTTATAGACCAAGATTAGAACTAACCTATACAATTGAACCAACCACAACTGCTCTTTATGCTAAATCAATTAAAACAGTTAGTAAAGCTGAGCTTATAGATGATGTGATTACAGCTGGTTTTGATGTAAAGGGAAATAAGATATATTCAACTTTTCAATTTAATTTATCTTCTCTTCCTCCATACAATGACACCATGATTACTAAAGCCTATTTTGAATTAAACTCTACAAAGATTTATATAAAAGATGATATTAGGTTTCATTTAGAATTTGTGGATGAAAATATTGATAAAAACTATGAAGATATTACAAATAGAGAAATAATTCAAAATATCGGTTATGATGTAAGTGCAACAGAATTAAAAAATAATCAAACCCAATATTTTATGTTTGATTCTTTTTCTGAAATAATTTTAAATGAAAAACTAAAAAGCAAATCTGATATTTCATTTGTGTTAGAACCCACTTCTGCATTAAAAATTATAAAAAATAAAACTGTTTCATGGGAAGTATCAAATAAATCTTTATGTCCAAAACTTATTCTTGAACATATACCAAAAAGAAGATTTCCTATTGAAAAAATTACAAATGCAAAATTATCCTTAGAAAATGGGAAAATAAAAATCTCTTGGACAAATCCTAAAAATCCAGATTTTGTAGGAGTAAAAGTAATAAAAAATCCATTTAGAAAACCTATTTCAGCACAAGATGGACAAAAACTTTATGCAGGAGTTGATGAGTATACTTTAGATGATTTTGGAGCAAGTGATATAAATAAATACTATGCAATATTTACCTACGATGATGTTCCAAATTATTCAAAACCTATAATTTTAGAGTATATTGCTAAATAGATTTTCGCTATTTAGCAGTTTTTAAAGCTCAAAAGCTATAATATTTTAAAAAACTTTACAGGATTAAAATATGATATTAAAATTTAAAGAGTTTTACCCTCAAATTCACCAAACAGCTTGGATTGCTCCAAGTGCTGATTTAATTGGAAATATTACTATTGGTGAGGATTCATCTGTTTGGTTCCAATGTGTAATAAGAGCTGATGTAAATAAAATAACAATTGGTAAAAATACGAATATTCAAGATTTATCTATGATTCATACAGATCATAATACACAAACAATAATAGGTGATAATGTAACTATTGGTCATAAAGTAATGCTTCATGGCTGTAAAATTGAAGATAATTGTCTAATTGGAATGAGTGCTACTATTTTAGATAATGCTGTAATTGGTGAAGGAAGTATAGTAGGAGCAAATTCTCTTGTAACATCAGGAAAAGTATTTCCTCCAAGATCTTTAATTATGGGAAGCCCTGCTAAAGTTGTGAAAGAATTAACACAAGAAGATGTGGATAAGTTAATAATTCATGCAAGCCATTATGTGGATTATAAAAATGATTATAGATAAGAAATATTGTAAATAATAGGTTTAAAAAAACCTATTATTTACATTTACTATATGCTTCTTGAAGTTTTGAGTATAAGTCATCAAAACCTACATCATCCATTTTTTCAAGTAAATCAACCATTACTACATTGTCTTCATTACCATTCCAAACTTTGATGTAAGAACCTTCTTTATATCCATTATCTTGTCTAAATTGATTTAAACAGTTTTTACCAATATAAAGTTTTTGTAACCACATAAAAGATAATCCAGAGATTTTACAACATCTAAAGAATTGATCAATAAATCTTTCAATTCCACTAAATGAAGGCATATTCCCAGTATCAATTGCAAGTGAAATATATGATAGTTTTTCAGCTTCTTTTACCATTAATTTAACATCTACTTCTTGAAATACTTCATAAATACAGTGTGTATTTACAAGTGAAACTGCTTTTGGTACATTTGTTTCTTGTAAAATATAAGACATTAAAAAATGCCAAATATCAACAAGCTCAACGTGGATATTATTCATATCAGGATCTGAGTTAATATTTTTCCAATGTTTCCATGGAGTTGATTCAATTAACTCAGCAACTTCCATATGAATACATCTTAACCAGTTTATCTCTTTTCCAAATTTGTTTGAACCTAGTTCCCAATTTTTACCATTTGTAGAGTCATTTAATTTCTTTTGTAATAAAAACATCTCTTCTAGCTTGTGGGGAAATGATGATACCTCTTCAAGAAGTGAAGCTAAAGGTAAACACTCTTCAATAACATTATCTAAAGATGAATTCATAGGTAATAACTCTTTTTCACCTTTTAATAAATGTAAAAGTAATGATACCATATAAGGAACATCATTTTTCTCTTCCCAATTTAAAACATCATTAGATGTAACACCTGCATAATGCATAAAATCTTCAATACTTAAAAAACCTAGTGATTTAATACTCTCTTTAAAATCTTTATATAACAAATTTAACTCCTATTTAATGGTAATTGAATAACGAACTTTGTACCAGTATTGGTATTATATACATCAATTTTTCCCAAACTATGTTGTTCTATAATTGTCTTACTCATATATAATCCCAAACCTGTTCCATTTTTGTTTGTTTTTGTTGAGAAATATGGATCAAAAATCTTTTCAATAACCTTATCCTTTATTCCACCTGCATTATCTTCAAATTCAACAAATAATCTATCATTTTTTTCATATGAAAAAATATTTATTTGTCTATCTTGTGTATTTCTTTCTATCATAGCATCACAAGAATTTTTTGCTAGATTAATAAAAACTTGAACTATCTCGTTTAAGTAAATCTCTATTTGTGAAGTAGAATCATTTTTGTATTTTACACTTATAGAATTTAGTTTAAATAAATATGATAAGAAATCTATAGATTTATCTATAACATTTTTAATATAGACCTCTTCTTTTTTCTTATTTGGTTTAAAATAATCTCTAAAATCATCAATTGTCTTTGACATATAATCCAATTGTTTTCTAACTTCAAAAACTACATCATCAAGCATTTCATCTGAAACTTCACCTTTTATCATTTTTAATAAAGGTAATTTTTGAATTAGTATTGACACAGCTTGTAATGGTTGTCTCCATTGATGAGCTATCATTGAAATCATTTCACCTAAAGCTGCTGATTTTGACTGTTCAACTAGTAAATTTTGTTGACTTACTAACTCTTTTTGTGAAGTAATATCTTCTCTAATAGCATCATATCCAGTGATATTTCCAGCATTATCAAAAGTTGGATGGATTGTAGTTTTAACCCAGTAAAACTCATTATTTTTTTTAAGATTTTTAATTTCACCTTGCCACATATTTCCTGATTTTATAGTTTTCCATAAATTCTCAAATAACTCTTTTGGCATATCTTTATGTCTAATTATATTATGAGATTTTCCGATTAATTCATATGCTTCATAGCCTGAAATTTTACAAAAAGCACTTGATACACTAGTAATAATTCCTTTTATATCAGTTCTTGACATAATTACATATTTATCAACAATATCAATAGATTTATTTAAAGCATTTTCAACTTGAACTATAGACTTTGCATAAATATCTAAAACACTTGAAAAAATCTTTTCAAAATAGAAATTAATTTTTTCAAATAACTCAAGACTTTGAAGCTCAGTTTTAAAAGCAAAATCAATTAATGATTCTTTAAAAGCAGAAAAAAGTGTAAAAAGCTCATTTACACGTAAGTTTTGTTTTTTTAAATATTTTAAAAAATCGATAATTACGGGACAATTTTGAGTTTTTTCATCAACTCTTATAAGTAAGATATAATGTTCAAGAAAACCAAAAGAGTATCTTTTGACAAGCAAATCTTCATTTATTGAGTAATTACGTATTATTTTTATAACTCTAGGAGAACTAATCCAAGTTCTAATAATAGCTATTTTATTTTTTTCAATCTTCTCAATAAATTTATCCAATTAGATATATCCTATACTACTTAAAGTTTTTTAGTGTAAAAAAATTACAATCATCACCACTTGATCTTTTTACTGCAATTGAAGGAATCAATTGAGATTTAAAACCATAAGCCTTACAACCATGTGGTTTTCCGGCTTCCCAAGTAACGAAATAGTAAACACACTTTTGACAAATTATTCTTTTTTCCATCTTCTTACTTCTATTTTATATTTCAACTTTACTTTGTATAGCTTTTGAAAGAGATAAAATATCTACATTTTCTAAACTAACACCTGTTGGAACACCTTGTGCTATTTTTGTAAATCTAATTTGGTGATTTTTTAGTTTATCTTCAATAAATAAAATAAATGCGTCATTAGCAATAGAAGGAGTAATTGCAAATAAAACATTGCTTACTTCATTGTCTACTACAAATTTATTTAAAGCATCAATAACTTCTTGATCTAACTCTTCAATAACAAAATATTTCCCATCAAATTGATTTGAATCTTCTATTACAAAAATATCTTTTGCACTTTGAACAATACAAAGCTTTGTATTATCCCTTGATTCATCCAAACAAAATTCGCAAATCTCATGCTCACTCATAGAGCCACATCTTGAACATTTTGTGATATTTTTTAGGGCATTTTCAATACTATGAGCTATTTTGATTCCGCAATAATTGTCGTTCATAACAATATGATAAGCTAGACGAAGAGCAGATTTTTTTCCAATAGTAGGCAACGATTCAAACGCTTCAACAAGTTCGTAAAATTTTTCTAATCCTTTATTCATGTTGGGATTATATCTAAGATTTATCAATTTTTGCATAAATCTTTTTAAAAGTCTATTAGATAGTTTATTTCAGATTATTATTAATAATATGACAATTTTTCGCGTCAAAACATTAAATTAACTATCAAATAAAAGATATAAAAATATTAGTAAAAATTATTAAGTGAATTTAAAAAGAGTTGAATGAGTACAATATCTATAAATATTCACATTTTTATGTACTAAAAAGTGTTTATATTTAGACTAAATTACTTCAAATGTTGATTGCAATCAACAAATCATCTTATTATTCTAAAAAATTAGAATATAATTTTTTAGAATAATTATATTTTAATAAACAAAAGGAATGTTTTTGCAGATAATAGAACAATTAAAAATAATGGTCCCATATTTGCCACAAATTATGCAACAAGCTAAATTTGGAATTACAATAACAGACCCAAATAAAAAAGACAATCCTTTGGTCTATGTTAATAAATATTTTTGCGAAATGTTTGGTTATGAATATGAAGAAGTTATTGGAATAAATTGCAGATTCCTTCACGGTAGTGATAAAAATCAAGATTCTATAAAAGATATTAAAAATGCAATAGATAAAAGAATACCTATTACTAGAATTTTAAGAAATTATAAGAAAGATGGTACCTTAATTTATGCAGAACTTAATATTACACCTATAATGGAGAATAATAAATTAAAATTCTTTTTAGGTATTCAAAAAGATTTATCTTTTGAAAAAAATTTATCAGAAAAGATTAGAAATGCACAAGAGTTATCTAATATTGGATATTGGGAATTAGATTTAATAAAAAATAACCTTTATTGGTCAGATCAAATATTTGATATTTTTGAAATTAATAAAAATCAATTTGCAGCTTCATATGATTCTTTTTTAGAACTAATACATCCAGATGATAGAGATTTAGTAAATGATGCTTATTTAAACTCTTTAAAGACTAAAGAAAAATATTCAATACAACATCGTTTATTAATGGCAGAGGGTAGAATAAAATATGTAGAGGAAAGATGTGTTACTCATTTTGATAAAGATGAAATAGCAATTAAATCTATTGGAACAGTTCAAGATATTACAAAAATAAAAGAAATTGAGATAGAACTTAAAAAAGCATTATCTTTAATGGACTCATACAAATTGGCTATGGATAAATCAAGTATAGTGTCTAAATCTGATTTGAAAGGCATAATAACTTATGTAAATGACAATTTCTGTGCTATATCAAAATATACAGAAGATGAACTCATTGGAAAACCTCATAGCATAATTAGACATCCAGATAATAAAAAAGAGATCTATGAAGATCTATGGGAAACTATACAGTCAAAAAAAATATGGAAAAAAATATTAAGAAATATTAATAAATATGGAGAAGAGTATTGGGTTAATACAACTATTTTACCAATTACTGATCAAAATGATACTATCATTGAGTATATAGCAATTAGACATGATATTACAAATACTATTGAACAAAAAAACAGATTAGATAATATTGCTAATATAGACTCTCTAACAGGATTATACAATAGGAACAAGTTATACGATGATATAAATAAAAGTATTGCTCCTGCATTAGCTATAGTTAATATTGACAGATTCTCTGAAATTAATGATTTTTATGGACATTCTTTAGGAGATCATTTTATTAAAGAATTTTCTCAGCAATTATCTAATTGTAAAAATTGCAATCATTTAAATATATATCGTCTTCAAGGTGATGAATTTGTAATATTTAATGATAATGCAAATAGAGATAAATTTCTAGATAAAATTTATGAAATAGATAAAAAACTTAGAAAAGAAAAAATAGAAATAGATAATGATTATATTTATTTAGATTTTTCAATTGCAATTTCATATGAGTCCAAGGAAGTATTATTAAGAACTGCAGATATGGCTCTAAAAGCAGTGAAAAAAGATAATAAAAATATTTTAGTTTATAATGATAATATATCTAGAAGTGATGAATATAAAAACAATATTAAATGGTCAAATATTGTAAGAGAAGCTTTAAGAGAGGATAGAATAGTTTCTTTGTATCAACCTATTATAAATAATAACACAATGAAGTATGAAAAATATGAATCATTAGTAAGAATTAAAGAAAATGGTAAATATATATCTCCATTTTATTTTTTAAGTATTGCAAAAAAAACAAGACACTATGTTGAAATCACTAAAACAATGATTGAAAAAAGCTTTAAATTATTTGAAAATAAAAAAGAAGAATTTTCAATAAATTTAACAATTGAAGATATCTTGAATGAAGATACAAAAGAATTCATAATTAACATGCTTAATAAATATAAAATAGGAGATAGAGTTGTATTTGAAATTGTTGAGTCTGAATCTATAGAAAACTTTGAAAATATATCTAAATTTATAGTTTTAGTAAAAGCACTAGGTTGCAAAATTGCAATAGATGATTTTGGAACAGGATACAGTAATTTTGAATATCTTGTAAAATTAAAAGCTGATTATATAAAAATAGATGGTTCTTTAATCAAAGATATAGATAAAAATCATATTAGTGAAATTGTTTGTAAGAATATTGTAAATTTTGCAAAAGATCTAAATATGAAAACTATTGCGGAATTTGTAGAAAATGAATCAATTTTCAATAAAGTAAAAGAGTTAGGAATAGACTATTCTCAAGGTTATTATTTTGATAAGCCATTAGAAATAAGTAAAGAATAAAGTATATGAAAAGAATACCAAACAATCTAATAAAAGATGAAATATACCTTTGATTTATTGGTATTTCTTGATTCATTTAAGATTTATCAATTTTTAGATAAAATCGCGCCTTACAATAATTCAAATATTTTTTAAGGGGATATAAATTGACTGAGATAGATTATTATGAATTACTAGAAGTTAGTAAAAGTTCAGACAAAAGTACAATTAAAAAAGCTTATAGACAAATGGCTATGAAGTATCATCCTGATAAAAATCCAGGGGATAACGAGGCTGAAGAGAGATTTAAAGCTATAAATGAAGCTTATCAAGTATTAAGTGATGAACAAAAAAGAGCTATTTATGATAGACATGGAAAAGCAGGTCTTGAAGGTCATGGTCAAAGAGGTGGTGGATTCTCTGGTGGTTTTGATGATTTAAGTTCTGTTTTTGAAGAGATGTTTGGTTTTGCAGGTGGTGGATCACGTGGAAGAAGACAACAAAAAACATATAACTACAATCTTGATGTAACAGTAGATGTTAAATTAGAATTCAATGAAGCTGTATTTGGTTGTAAAAAAGAGATTAATTACAAATACAAAACAGCTTGTAAACCTTGTAAGGGTACAGGGGCAAAAGATGGAAAACTTTCTACTTGTACAACATGTAATGGTCAAGGTCAAGTTCATGCAAGACAAGGGTTTATGACTTTTGCACAAACTTGTCCAAAATGTGGAGGTTCTGGTCAAGCTGCTAGTGCATCATGTAAAACATGTAGTGGAACAGGTTATGATGAAGTTAAAGATAATTTTAAAGTAGATATTCCAGAAGGTGTAAATGATGGAATGAGAATTAGAGTTTCACACAAAGGAAATATTGCCCCTGATGGAAGTCGTGGTGATTTATACTTACAAGTAAGAGTAAAAGAAGATGCCCACTTTGTAAGACATGATGATGATATTTACTTTGAAGCTCCAATATTCTTTACACAAGTAGCACTTGGTGGTAAAATAACAGTTCCAGGACTAAGAGGTAAATTAGAGTTAGAAATTCCAAAAAATGCAAAAGACAAACAACAATTTACTTTCAAAGGTGAAGGTGTAAAATCTGTTCAAGGTTATGGAAAAGGAGATTTAGTTGTACAAATTAAAATCGAATATCCAAAAGCATTAAATGATGAACAAACAAAACTATTAGAAAAACTTCAAGAGAGTTTTGGAATAGAAAGCAAACCTCACGAAAAAAACTTTGAAAACATGTTTGACAAAGTTAAGAAATGGTTTAACTAAATACTTTATAATACTTATCTCAGTATAATCAATAAGAAAATACTGAGGTAAGGACTCCAAGATGTATAAATTACTCTTATTGCTTTTTTTCTTATCTATATATCTTTTCTCTGATACTACAAATCAAAATATAAATAATAATTTTACAATAGAAGAACAAGAATTTATTAATACTCACAAAAAATTAAATTTAGCAAATGAAAATGATTGGATACCTTTAGATTATAATGAAAATAATGAAGCGAAAGGATATGCTATTGATTATATAAAACTTATTTTCTCAAAAATTGGAATAGAACCTATATTTATCAATGATAATTGGGATAATCTCATATCTAGACTTAAAAACGGAGAAATTGATGTTTTCCCAATATTAGGATATAGCAAAAAAAGAGAAGAAATTCTTAATTTTACAAACTCTTTTTATACTCAAGAATACTCTATTGTTACAAAAAAGAATAAATTTGATTTTATAAATATCGATGATTTAGCAGGAAAAAGAGTGGCCATGCCCAAAAATTGGAACACTACTAAACTTTTAAAAGAAAATTATAAAAAAATAAATATAGTTGAGTTTGATAGCCTTGACGAAATTTTTGAATCTGTTAAAAATAATGAATGTGATGCGACCATACAAAGTTCTTTAGTTGCTAACTATTACATAAATAAAAAATATAGTGATTCACTAAAAATATTAACTAAAATAAATATTAATAATATTGATAATAAATTATATATTGGTGTAAAAAAAGAGTTCCCAATTCTTGTTTCTATTATAAATAAAACTATTTATAATCTTTCAGCATCTGAACTTGAAATATTAAATAATAAATGGTTAAAAGATAAGCAAAATATATCTTTTTCACAAGAAGAGTTAGATTTTATAGAAAATAAGATTGTAAATATAGCTTTTACTGATAATTGGGCTCCCATAAATTTTGTTGAAAATAATAAAGCCTATGGTTTAGGTTATGATTTTTGGCAATATATTGCAGATAAAGCAAATTTGAAAACAAATATAGTGACAAAAAAATCTTTTGCAGATGCTCTTGATAGTTTAAAGGATAAAAGTAGTGATATAATTATAGCAACTTCAAAAACTTCTGATAGGGAAGAATATGCTTTATTTTCAGATATATATTATAAAGCACCTATTGGAATTGCAACACTACAAGATAAAAACTATATTCCTGAACCTTCTTATCTTCTTGGGAAAAAAATTGGTGTAGGGAAAAACTACACAGCTTATAAAATATTACAAAAAGAGTATCCTAGTATGGATTTTGTTTTTGTAAATAATATTGAAGAAGGTTTATCTTTATTATCTAATAATGAAATATATGCACTTATTGATAATTTGCCTGTTTTAACCCATAATATTCAGAAATATGCATATAGTAATATTAAAATTTCTGGAAGTACAGGAATTGATTTTAATTTACAAATGATGATTAGAAATGATTATAAAGTTTTGCAATCAATTGTTAATAAAGTTTTAGAAAGAATGAGTCCAAATGATAAAAGTCTAATTTATAATAAATGGCTAAAACTTGAATATTCACAAGGCTTTGATTATTCATTATTATGGAAATATATTTTACCTTTAATTTTAATAATATTTTTAGTTCTTTATAAAAACAGACAACTCTTAAGCTATCAGAAAAAATTGAAAAATACAAAAGATGAGTTGGAAAATACTCTTAAAACTTTTAGAAGTTTAGTTAATTTAACAATTGAGGGAATAATAATAGTAAGTGATAATAAAATTATATATTACAATGATGAAATTTTAAAGATTTTTGATATTGATGAAAAAAAACTTCTAAACAACTCTTTTTATAATCTATTTGAAATAAATAATCTTATTTGTATTCCAGATATAATTAAAAACTCAGATTCACAAACTTATGAAACAATTGGATTAAAGAATTTTGAAACAAAATTCCCAATTCTTATAAAATCAAAAGAAGTAATATTTGAAAATAAACTATCAACAATTTTATTAATAATAGATATAAGTGAAATAAAAAATAAGGAAAATTTACTTATTCAACAATCTAAGATGGCAAGTATGGGAGAAATGATAGGCAATATTGCACATCAATGGAGACAACCACTTAGTTTAATATCAACTGCTGCTTCTGGAATGAAAATACAAAAAGAGTTTAATCAACTTGATGACAACACTTTTAATGATACCCTTACTAGTATTACAAATACTACAATGTTTCTTTCACAAACTATCGATGACTTTCAAAATTATCTAAAAGAAGATAAAGAAAAAAAAGAGTTTGATATTAATACAAGTATAAATAAAATACTTACCATTATAAAAGGCTCATTTATAAATCATTCTATAAATGTAATATTAGATTTAGAAAAAGATTTATTTATAAATAGCTATGAAAATGAGTTAAACCAAGCATTACTTAATATTTTAAACAATGCTAAAGATGCATTACAAGAAATAGATAAAGACAACAGATATATTCATATTAAATCATATAAAAATAAATCGGAAATAATTATTGAAATAACCGATAATGCAGGTGGGATAAAAGAAACAAATATAAATAAAATATTTGAGCCTTACTTTACTACAAAACATAAAAGTCAAGGGACAGGACTTGGTTTATATATGACTCATAAAATTATTACTTTTAGTATGAATGGTGATATAAAAATCACAAATATAAAGCATACATTTAAAGATAAAACATTTGACAAATGTGCTAATGTTAAAATAACTTTTCCCCTTTCATAATAGATTAAAAATCTATTGATTATAATGCTTGATAATTTTAAACTGTAATTTATTATTTTAAACAAGGAAGCAATTTATGATAAAGTCTTATTTAGAATCTCATCCTGATGTTAATGGATATTTTGGAAAATTTGGAGGTTCATTTATTCCTCCTGTATTAGAAAGACCATTTGCTGATATTACAAAAGCCTATCTTGAATTAAAAAACTCTCCTAAGTTTGTTGAAGAGTTGAAATATGTTAGAAAACATTATCAAGGACGACCTACTCCTATCTCATTTGCAAAAAATTTGACTGAATTTTGTGGTGGTGCAAAAATCTACTTAAAAAGAGAAGATCTAAATCACACAGGTGCACATAAATTAAATCACTGTATGGCTGAGGTAATTCTTGCAAAATATCTTGGAAAGAAAAAAGTAATTGCTGAAACTGGAGCTGGTCAACATGGTGTTGCTCTTGCAACTGCTGCAGCGTACTTTGGATTAGAGTGCGAGATTCACATGGGTGAAGTTGATATTGCTAAAGAGCATCCAAATGTTGTTAGAATGAAAATCCTTGGAGCAAAAGTTGTTCCTGCAACTCATGGTCTTAAAACTTTAAAAGAAGCTGTAGATTCTGCTTTTGAAGCTTATTTAGCAGATACGCAAAATTCTATTTATTGTATTGGTTCTGTTGTTGGTCCTCATCCATTTCCTATGATGGTAAGAGATTTCCAAAGTATAATTGGACTTGAAGCTCGTGAACAATTTTTAGAGCATGAAAACAAACTTCCTGATGTTGTAACTGCATGTGTTGGTGGTGGATCTAATGCTATGGGTATTTTTGCTGGATTCATAGATGAAAAACAAGTTGAACTTTATGGAGTTGAGCCTATGGGGAAAGGTGATAAAATTGGTGAACATTCTGCTAGTTTAACATATGGAGAAGAAGGAATCATGCATGGCTTTAACTCTATAATGCTAAAAGATAAAAATGGTGAACCAGCTCCTGTGTATTCTATTGGAAGTGGGATTGACTATCCAAGTGTGGGACCAGAGCATGCATTTTTAAAAGAAAGCGGTAGAACAAAAGTTGGACTTTGTAATGATATTGAAGCTGTTGATGCTTTTTATAAATTATCACAATTAGAAGGAATTATTCCAGCTTTGGAATCTGCTCATGCAGTTGGATTTGCTATGAAACTAGCAAAAACCCTTCCAAAAGACAAAACTATCTTAGTAAATTTAAGTGGTCGTGGTGATAAAGATATTGATTTTGTAATAGAGAATTACCCAATTCCTAACGCTAAATTTTAAATAAAAAAGGAATTATGTATGAAACTAGAATACTCAGGATTAAAACCAGTTATTAGTGAACACGGAATATCTTTTAAAGATGGGAAAGAGGATAAATTTATTTATCTAAAATTTGCAATTGATATTTTAAATGCCATAGATCATACCTATGAACAAAAAAGAAAATACTCTCATCAAGTAAATACAAAACCTTTAACTCCAAATGAGATTATTGATATTTTATTAAAATATCATCCTAATTTGGAACTTAATATGAATAAAGAGATTGAATCTTATTTGCATCATTTAAATGAAGAAGAAAGAATGGTTGAAAATAGGACTCACTTATTGGACCTTGAGAAAAAAACTTATATTTCAAATTTACAAATTATGAGAAATTACAAAATACAAAGAGCTAAAAATAAAATATTTTATTTTCATTGTATTGAAACTATTGTAGAAACTATTTTAAAATATAAAATAAAAGAGCTAGATACTCCTTTTAATGAAAGATTTTGGCATATTTTACAAACAATAGAAGGAAATTTATCAGAACATAAAATCTCTTCAAATTTAAAAATAATAAATGAAGAAAACTCTTTAAAAGCTATGCTTACAATTAATATTTTTTAAAATATTAAAATTGTTTTATCAAAGTTTTGTTTATATTTTCTAGTTCTTGATACTTATAAACTAACTCTTGATATTTTAAATTATAATCATTGTATAAAAAAGAGTAATCATTTTTCTCATCTTTATATTTATCATAACCTTTTTTAGAGCTATTTGATAAGGCACTAACAAAATTAAAAGAGTTAATAGCTGTTAATATTTCATCTAATCTATCTTTGGATATTACATCAGTTGAATTTTCACTTGGGTTATTTATTTTATTTGTAAAAGAACTATGTAATAAATCAGCTAATGAGTTGTTCTTTGAAGAGGATAAAAACATATTTTTATCCTCATATCTATCAGTTAAATATGAAAAACCTAAATTAAAAGGTTGACCTAAAACTGTGTTAAATAAAGCCTTAGATAAATAGTCATCATTTGAAAAAAGAGTTGCAAGTCTTAAATTTTTTGCCATATTTTTATCATCTTCATTTTTAAATAATGTATCAATCTCTTCTAAGGAAATACCTTTTATATTTTCGTATGTTAAAGCATCAGTTTTAGGTGTAGTTGAGGCTTCTTTGCTTGTTACTAAATTACTTATAAATGACATTGAGTTATTATTTTGTATATTACTTGCAGAGTTTTGTAAAGCTGCTATTGTTGCATTTATGTTTGAAGTTATCATAATAAAACCTTTTTATAAAGTAAAAGAAAAATCTCCTTTTACATAAGGATATTTTAGTTCTATATTGTTTTGCAAAATATACTCTTGTGTTGTATGAGATATATGCATCAAATAAGCTTTTTCTACTTTCATTTTATCCAAAATTTCACTTGCTTGTAAATAATTTAGATGATTTCCTAGACTTTTTCTCTCATCATAACAAGCATCAATAAAAGCATAATCTATTTTCTTAGTTAATAAAAAATCTAAACTCTCTTTTGAAATTCCACTACAATCAGTTAAATAAGCAATTGTTCTATCTTTATATTCTATTAAATATCCAAAAGTATTTTTTGAGTGTTTTAAAGGAATTGAAGTAAATGAAATATTTTTAATTTTAATAGTTTCAAATTGTTTTATTTCTTTATAACATATTGAATGATTATATTTAAATAAATCAGAAAAACCATTTTCATCCTTTGGATGAAAGCAGTTTATTTCATCATTTGAATGTCTAAGTTTCAAAAGTCCTAAACAATGATCAGCATGGAAATGAGTAAGTAGAACTGTTTCTATTTTATTTCCATCAAATCGTGATGAAATATCTTCTATTCCTGCATCTAATAGGATTATAGTGTCATCAATTTTTATATATGCACAAGTTGAAAGATTTTGTTTTTTTTCTTCCCTATGATTTTCACAAACTATACAAGGGCAGTTATGAACAGGAATTCCTGCACTATCACTGCTACCTAAAAAACTAAATTTCATCTATTTCCTTTAATATATCAATAAAAGCTTTTATACTATCATCAAATGATTTATCATTTTGAAATACTATAAGATTTCTAGCATAAATCTTATCATATTTTCTCTCTAATCTTTTTTCAATCTCTTTAATATTTTCTCTTCCTCTTTTGATAAGTCTTCGTTTTAATTCAACATCATTTAAAGTAATATTTATTACATAAACCTTATCAAAATGCTTTTCAAAATCAGCTATTTTTGATCTTGAAATAGAAATAATATTTGTTTTATTTTTTATTGAATCTTTTGAAATTCCATATAAATTATTATGTGCTTCCCAAGAAGAGATAAAAAACTCATTCTCTTTCAAAAGTTTAAAAGCAGAGTTTTCTAAGAAAAAGTTTTTTTCATTTTTATCTGGTTTTCTTGTAATATAACGTCTTATAAAATTAAACTCTTTCTTTAACTCTTTTTTGGCTTCTTTTATTAATGTATCTTTTCCAACACCACTTGCACCAACAATTAAAATTATTTTTGTTTGCATTTCTACTCTTTTTTTGAATATTTATAAATAAATTCTCTAATATCTTTTAAATCAGCCAATCTATCTTTGATTTCATTATGGCTCCAATCCCACCAAGCTATTTTTTCAATTGATAGGATAATATCACTTGGAAATCTATATTTTAAGATTTTAGCTCCAACACCAGCAACTATAGCAAAAGCTGGTACATTTTTAGTTACGACTGCATTTGAACCTATTATTGCACCATTACCTATTTTAATTCCAGGCATAATTACAGCACCATGACCTATCCAAGTATCATGACCAATTAGAACTTGTTGAGTTTTTCTATAATTAAAAAAAGCTTCATCATTTTCTCCAAATCCATACATTTCACGTCTATAAAGTAAGTGATGTTGACAAGGCATTTCGTAAGGGTGAAATCCTGGGTTTATTCGAACATTACTTGCAATATTTGCAAACTTACCTATTTGTGTATTTGCAATTTGTGTGTATTCGCTCACATATGAATAATCACCCAATGAAGAATCACTAATATTTGCATAATTTGCAATTTCAGTATACTTTCCGAAATATGAGTTTTTTATAATTGCATTAGGGAAAATGTATGGTTTTTCCCCTAATACTACTTTGGCTTCACTATTAAGACTCTCTATTTTTGTCATTATATTTTACCTCTATATGCAATATACTTCTAAAAATCGTAACCATATTATTTCCTTTATAATTTAAAGCCTCTAATTCCATTATAAATTGATTCACCATCTTTGATAGTAAGAACAACTTTTGGAATATTACTATCATCAATTACTATAATATCAGCTCTTTTACCTTCAGCTATCACACCCCTATCATCTAAATTTGCATAAGCTGCAGGTGTTGATGTAACCATTGAAAATCCTTTTTCTAAAGGTAAATTTGCATCTTCTTTCATTCTATATACTGCTTGAAGCATTGAAGTTGGATGATAATCTGAACACAAGTATTTACAAACTCCTTCACGTACTAACTCAATTGCTGCAATGTTACCACTTTGGCTTCCACCTCTTACAATATTTGGAGCTCCCATTCCAGTTGCAATTCCTTTTGAAACTGCAAATTTTGCAACTTCTAAATCTAGTGGAAACTCTGAAATCTTAACTCCAATATCTAAAAGCCCTTGAAGTTTTTGTATACAATCATCATCATGACTTAAAAGAGTAAGATTATGTTTCTTTGCATGATTGATTAAATCATTTATCTTATCTTCATCTTTATTTAATTTTTTATTTACTACATCTTGAACTTCATCATCATCTAAACCATAATAATTAGAGTAATAAGTTTTAAATTTTTCAAGTGTTTTAAATTGTCCTTGACCAGGTGAATGATCCATCAAAGATAATAGTCTAATCATTCCCAAATCAATTAACTCTTTTATTGGTTCAACTGCATCTGTTGCGCTTAATTCAAATCTTGCATGAATAAAGTTATCAACTCCTAAATGATTCTTATTTGCTTTATAAATCTCTTCTATTTGATGTTGAGCTAGATATAAACTTCTTTTTTTCTTTGGATTTTCTTCAAAACCAATAGCGTGAAACATTGTAGTAACTCCTGCCATTGAAAGTTTTTTATCAAGTTCTGCAACTGCTAATTCAACTGGAAATGTAGCACCATGTCTAGGTTCTATCTCTTTTTCAATAGCATCTGAGTGTAAATCCACAATTCCAGCAACTACTTTTTTATCACCTAAATCAACAGCAATTTCATTTTTCCCATACTCATCAATTCTTTGAATAAATTCACCTTTGATTACAAGATCTGCACTTATAAACTTTTCATTTATTAAAACATTTTTACTTCTTAAAATTGTTTCCATTTTTATTTAACTCTCTGTAATTTATATATTTTATCACTTATAATTTCCATTGCTTCAAGGTCATGAAAAATCCCAACCATTGCAACACCTTGAGTCTTTAGCTCTTTTAATTTCTCAACAACTTTCATAGTATTTGTTTTATCAAGTGAAGCTGTTGGTTCATCAAGTAAAAGTAAAGATTTTGGAGCAATTATTCCTTTTGCAATATTTACTCTTTGTTGCTCCCCACCAGAAAAAGTTAAAGGAGATAAATCAAATAATTCTTCTCTAATTGATAAATAATCTAACATCTCTTTTGCTTTTTGTCTTGCGACTTCTTGGCTTTCACCTTTGAAAATCAACTGCTCACTTACAACATCAACAGCACTAACTCTTGGAAGAATTTGTAAAAACTGTGATACATAACCAATTTCACTCTTTCTAAGATTTAGTATTTCACTCTCACTAGCATTTGCAATATCAATAGTGCTACCATTATCTTTATGAAAGATTATATTTCCACTTGTTGTTGTATATGTTCTAAAAAGAGTTTTTAGAATCGATGATTTTCCAGCACCACTTGGTCCATAAAGAGATAAAAACTCCCCTTGTTTTACACTTAGATTTATATTTTCAAAACCTTTTACTTCAATACTTCCACGAGTATGAATTTTAAAAGTTTTATTCAGGTTTTTAACTTCTAATCTAATTATATTTTTCATAATCATGCTCCTTATAAAATCGATGACACAAGAAGTTGTGTATATGGATGTTGTGGATCTTCTAAAATTTGATCTGTTAGTCCACTTTCTACTATTTGACCATTTTTCATAACAACCGTAATATCTGTTAGGTGTTTAATAACGCCTAAATCATGGCTTACAACAACCATTGCAAAACCAATTTCATGCTGTAACTCTTTTATTAAATCAAGTATTTTTGCCTGAACTGATAAATCAAGTCCAGTTGTAGGCTCATCTAAAAGTAAAATCTTTGGATTAGAAGACAATGCTTTTGAAATTTGAATTCTTTGTTGTTGTCCACCTGAAAAATACTCAGGATAATCATCAATTCTACTTGTTGGAATCTCCGTTTTATCTAAGAAATACAAAGCTCTATTTCTAATCTCTTCATACTTTTTATTTCCACTTCCAATAACTTTTTGTGCAATATTTCCGCCTGCTGAAAAATTATAATTAAGTCCTAGTCTTGGATTTTGGTAAATCATAGACATCAAAGAGTTTCTCAAAAAAGATAACTCATTTAGGTTTGCATCTAAGATGTTTTTTTTCTCACCTTTTGAATCAATAAAATCTTTTACAAAAATCTCTCCAAGACTTGCTTTTTGGTCTTGATAAATAAGCTGTAAAAGTGTTGATTTTCCACTTCCACTCTCACCTACGATTCCTAAAACTTCACCTTGATTTAAAGATAAATTTACATTATTCACACCAACTACGCTTTTACAAGTAGGACAAATTGAACTATTAAATGAAGCTCCGGTATGCTCTAGGCATTTAGGACAAAACTTTCCAAAAACCTTTGATAAATTTTTTATATCTAATATCATTTTTTATCCCCACTTTGTTCATCACAATAATCTGTATCATTACAATAATATTTTAACTCACCATTATCATCATACACTTCATCTAAAAATGAGTTTGAACTCCCACATCTTTGACAAACTTGCCCTTCGAAGTTTTCAACTTTAAACTCTCTATCTTCAAATTTAAGTGGTTCAACATTTGTATAAGGTGGAATTGCATAAATCTTCTTTTCACGTCCTGCACCAAAAAGCTGTAAAGCTTTGTTGTTATTTAGTTTTGGTGTATCATATTTTGGAATGGGACTTGGATCCATGGCATATCTGTTATGTACCATTACTGGATATCTATTTGAAATCCTACTATCACCAAACATTGAAGTATCCTCATATAATAAAACCCATAGTTTTGAATAATCAGCATTTGCGTGCATAATTTTTTGTTTTGCTGTATTTGGCTCAACTGTTTCTAAAATATCAGGCATTGGAACTTGATACACAAGTGTTTGTCCCTCTTCTAACTCAATTTCAGGAATTCTATGTCTTGTTTGAATAATCGAAGCTTCAGTTGTTTTTGTTGTAGTTTTTACATTTGTAACTGAACTTATAAAATTTCTAATATTTACAGCATTTACACTTCCATCACAACCTTGGTCTATTACTTTTAAAGTATCACTTTCGTTTATAATTGCAAGTGTTATTTGCAATCCTCCAGTTCCCCAACCACGTGCTACTGGCATCTCTCTACTTGCAAAAGAGACAATATATCCAGGAATTGCAATAGCTTTTAAAATAGATCTTCTAATCTCTTTTTTAGCTTCTTCATCTAAAAATGCATATCTCATTTTTTAGCTCCTTTTATATCTTCTTCTTTTACATATTTACTTGCACTTTTAAATACTTGATAATCAGTTTGAAATGTCACATAGTGTGGTAATTTATAGTGATTTGCAAAACCAAATGACTCTATTCCATCCACATGGTGCATCATCATTTCAAAATCACTAGCAACTATTTGTTCAGTTCCAACAGTATATGAGTCGTTGTATAAAGTTAAATCAATAATTGATATTGAAATAGCTTTTGTTTCATTTTTTCCAAAACAAAATCCAAAACCAGTTGTAAGTCTAGTTTGTCCATCACTATCTTTATTAAAAGTTCCAGCACTCTCAACTGCTGTTGCTTCAATTGAACCTATTTTTACTTTATTTTTAGTAAAGGGATGGGTAAATACAATATCCAACTCCCCTATTCTTAAATCCCCAATTGTAGGGTGAACATCACCATAACCTCTCATAGAGGTATATGCAAATCCAAGTAAACTTCCACTTTCACCTCTGCTCATAACTTGAAGTAAGGCACTTCGTGGATATGGAGCATTTGGGAATACCCTTGTAATATCCCACGGTTCTTGCTCTTTTGGTAATATTTTTATTAAATTATCTTCTCTTAATGGAGTTAGTGCTGATTTAATTACATTATCTTTTGTTGAGTATTCTTCAATATCTACTTTTTCATTTTTTAGATCAACTAAAAGTTTTATTTCATAATCATTTGAAGCTCCTAAAAGTTGACCACCTTCAATATCTTTAAAAGCTGATGAAATTCTTCTTGTTAATCTCATATCATTTACATCTAACTCTTTACAAATTCCAATTCTTTGACAAGATGACCTATGCGCTCTTAAAAAAAATGAAGCATTTAATAAATCCCCTGCACTTCTTTTAATAGCACGAGCTGCGAGTTTTTTACTATATAAAGCACCCTCACTAAGAACTTTATCAATTGAAAAAGTAAAGGCATCTATTAAATCTTCATCATCAATTTTGCTAGATTTTGAAGTAATATCATTATAAAAATTCAAAGAGTTTCTAATAGCTTCTTCCCCACCTTTTATTGCATAATATGCCATTTAGATAACCTCCACTTTTGTAGTTCTTGATAGTGCAACTATTTGAGCATTTTCATCTAAGAAGAAAACTTCATTTCCTAAAGGAAAATATGAATTTTTTTCATTAAAAAACTCGATAAACGACTTATCAACGGGAAGATTTACAATCTTTTCTTTATTAATTCCAGGACCACTTAGTTTTACTTTTAAACCATTAAAATCCTTACATTTAAAAATCAAAGTTCCTGAAAATTCAGGGTCCTTTGAAGTTCCTATTTTTCCTTTAGTAAGTAAATATTCATTTATTTCATCACAAAAAATATAATCAGCTTCACACTCTTTAGTTTTTGATGCATTTGTAATTGCATCAAGTAAATCAAACTCTTCAATACCTTCATAAAAATAACTCACTTCTGAATAAAGTAAACAATTTGCAATTGCCAAAAGATTTGATTCAAAAAGTGGTTTTATTTTTTCTATATTTCCTGGCATTGATAAGGCATTCATTATTGATTTAAAATTTTCTCTATTTAATTTTTCTATATCAACTATATTCATTTTTTATCCAATTTAAAGTAAATCAAAAGAAACACGAGTTGAGTTTACTTTTTGATTTATTTTTCTATTTTTTTCTTCATTATCATTTTTTGCATTTTCTAAAATATTTGTTATTTCATCTGTATAAATATTTGCCTCAAAACAAGCATCTAGTGATGCTATGTAAAGAGATAATTCTTCGTTACTATCCATTACCATTGCCCAACCTTTTGTATTTTCAACCTGAACAATAGTTGAAGTTACAAGAACTTCACCTGCATAAAAACTCCCATTTGAAATGGGATCTTTTACAGGAACAAGTAAAGTTTGTTCAGTTGGTGCTGTTAAAACTTTTACACCATAATTTTCATCAATTTTTTCATATAATTTTTTTAATTCTTCAATTTTTACTAATTGAGCAAAATTGTTAATATCTTCTCTTTTCATTTATATAAACCTTTTTCTAATTACTGAACTTAACTTATCTAAAGCCCAAACGGTAATCACAATAATTATAATAATCGTACAAACGTCATTGTTTTCAAATGCTCTCATTTTGTCAAACAGATAAAATCCAATCCCACCAGCTCCTACAAATCCTAAAATAGAGGCACTTCTAACATCTGATTCAAATCTATATAAAGCCATTGAAATAAAATGTGGCATAGTTTGAGGAATAACAGCAAATACTAAAACTTTTATAAATCCAGCACCTGTTGTTGTTAAAGCTTCAACAGGACCTGGATCAATTGCTTCATTTCCTTCACTAAGTAGCTTACACAATACTCCTGATGTATGAATCCCCAAAGCTAAAATTCCAGCCATTGGTCCAAGACCAACTGCACTTACAAAAATTAAGGCCCAAATAATTTCATTAATTGATCTAAAAATATTTGCAACTAAAGTTGCACTTGCATATATTGTTTTTTTAATAAATTCATGAAAAGGAGTTTTTCCAGGAATTAAAATATTTAATATATTTCTTGAACACATATATGACAATGGAACTGCGATAATTATAGAAATCACCAAAGCAATTATTGCCATTTGAATAGTTTCAAGCATAGCTAGAGAATAATCCATTAAATCACTACTATTTAGATTTGGAGGAAAGAATCCACTATCTTCAATTTCAGGATTTCCCATAATATATTCATGCATATATCTTCCACCATCAATTAAAAATGATATATCCATTTGAGTATCGTTCCAACTTTTTACAACTATTAGAACAAGTATAAGTATTATCAGTGTCTTATAAAAAGAAAAAGGATTACTCTCTTTTCTTAATTCATTTACATTCATCTATTTTCCTTGAAATAAAAGAGAAGAAATCTTCTCTTTTAAAATATTTATTTTTTAGCTTCTAACTGTTTTTTTACTTCAATTAAATCTCTAACAGGGTTATACATAGAATCATTTGCTTCTACATAACCTTTAATTTTTAATTTCTCTAAACCATCTTTATCCCTATAAGAAAGAAATGCTTCTTTTAATGCCATTTTTAAAGATACTGGTAAATCACCACGTGCTGCCATTGGAGAACCAGGAATTAAATCAGAAGTCCAAATAATGTTAAAATCATTTTCATTCCATGCTTTTCCCAATCCTCTGTTATAATCTAAAGTATTTGTTGAAGCAGCATCAACTTTTCCTGCTTTAATTGATAATATTGAAGCCTCATGCCCACCTGAATATAAAACTTTTGAAAAATATTGTTGAGGATCAATTCCTGATTTTGAAAACATTACCATTGGAACTAAAGTTCCTGAAGTTGATTGAGATGATGTAAATGCCCAAGTTTTACCTTTGATAGAATCTAAAGTATTTAAACCACTATCTTTTTTAGTAATAATAATCCCTTTATAACCTGGTAATCCAGATTCTGCATCAACTTCAACAACTAAAGCTTCTGCATTTGCTCTTTTTTGTGCTTCAACATAAGATTTTGGGCCAAAATAAGCCACATCAATATGTTTATGTTGCATACCTGTAATTACACCTGTGTAATCACCTGCAAGTTGTAATTCAACTTTAATACCTAATTTTTTTGCTAAATGATCTGTTAAAGCTGAAAAATTCTCTTTCATTGATGTTGAACCAGCAACTGGAATTACTCCAAAATTGATTTTTTCTGGCCATTTTTCTTCAGCCATTGTTGTAGTTACACTAAGACCTAATGCAAGAGTTGCAAGTGCGATTTTTTTGATTAGTTTCATTTTTATTTCCTATTTATAGATAATTTATTACACTATTAATTAGCATAAATTTTTTCAACTAACTTTTCAGTTAAGTTTTCACTGTTGTCGTCAAAAACTACTGTTCCATTATTAACTCCGATTATTCTGTCACAGTACTCTTTGGCATACTCCAAATGATGAAGGTTTGCAATTACGGTTACCCCATAAGTTTCATTAACCTTCTTCAAAATCTCCATAACTTTTCTGGCACTTTTAGGATCAAGTGCAGATACAGGCTCATCAGCTAAGATAATCTTTGGTTCAGCGGCCAAAGCACGCGCAATTGCAACTCGCTGTCTTTGGCCTCCCGAAAGTTCATCACATCTTTTCATTGAATGTTTAGTAATATCAACAATATCCATATACTCTTTTGCTTTTTTTAGCTCCTTATCTTTATAAAGTTTAATAATTGCTCTACTTAATGGGATATCTTTTAACATGCCACTAATCACATTGTCTAAAACAGAAAGTCTATCAACAAGATTATAACCTTGAAAAATCACACCAATTTGCTCTCTTAATTTAATTAGATTTTTCTTTTTAATATTATGTAAATCAAAATCTAAAACCTCAAATTTTCCATTAAATACTTTTATTCCACCAGTAATTGACATCAATAAAGTAGATTTACCAGCACCACTTGGGCCAATGATTCCTATAAACTCACCTTTTTTTACTTTTAAATCTATATCTTTTAAAATAATTTCTTTTTTATAACCTAAGGTTAAATTTTTCATTTTTATCACTATAAACTCCTGTTTAAATTAAATCTACTTTTATCTTGCAAATATCACCTCTAAAATAACTTGTTCCATATTCAACAAAATTTCCATTTTGGTCTTTTGAAATAGTACAAGCTGCTAATAAAGGAGAATTACTTGGCATCATCAAAAGTGTACTTTGTTCTTTTGTTGCCATTACAGATTCAAAAATCGTCGAGATTTTTGTAACTTCTAAATTGGGATATGATTTTTCTAAGATTTTGTATAAAGAAAATGGTTTGCAATCGAGATTATTGATAAGTTCTCTATAAAGATAAGCATCAAAGTATGAATATGAAATAGAAATAGGTAAATCATTTGCAAATCTTAAAAGTCTAAATTCAATAACTTTTAATTTTGTATTAATACCAAGATTTTTAGCAACATCTTCACTAGCTTCAATAATATCAACACCTAAAAGAGTTGTTTTAGGTTCATAACCTAAATCAAGTATTTTAGAGCTATAAGAACTTTTATCACTAATAGAATATGGAACTTTTATATTTGATATATAGGTTCCCTTTCCTAAAATTGTATAAATAAAACCTTCACTTTTTAATAACTCCAAAGCTTGTCTTATAGTATGTCTATTTACACAAAACTCTTTTGCAAATTCATTTTCAGAAGGTAATTTATCATAGTTGTTATATTTTTTATTTTCAATATTATTTAAAATCTTTTCATACAATTTTAAATACATTGGTTTATCAGATTTTTTAAGCAATTTGTTCCTTTATACATGTCTATACAAGTTAAACTCATGAAAGTATAAGAAAGGTGAATTACAGATAGATTACAACTTGTATATACAAGTTAAAGCCCTTGTATAGGGCTTTTAATAATTAATTTTATAAAGATAAGGTTTGTGGGTATTTATAGTAATTATTTAAGACTAATTACAATCTTCTTTTTTAGATAATTTTTTTAGTTCGTTACAAGAAAAACCAGCTAATTTTCTAGCATCAAAGTTTAAATCCATTTTTCTACTTGTACTTCCTGGGAAAACTTCTTCAATAATTTGTAAATATGTAGATTCAGGTTCTAAGTTTAATCTTTCACATTCATATTTAAACCAAGTATCACCTTTTTTTACATGATCAACTTCTTCTTCAAGAATAATTGCTAAAACATCTAATAGTTTTAAATTAAAAGCATCCCTATTAGATTTTAACTTTTCCATAATTTTTGGATTTTGATCAAGTCCGTTTGCTTCTAAATATCTTGGAACTGCTGCCATTCTTCGTAAAAACTCAGGAGTTTGCTCCATTGCCTCAAATAAATTCTTATGAACAGCAAAATCACCATACTTACCATCAAGCTCAAATAACAACTCTTCTAGCATTAAAAAATGTCTAATTTCATCATCTGCTACTTCTAACCAATCTTTATAATATTCAATTGGCATATTTTTATACCTAAGTGCTGCATCTAAAGCTAAATCAATAGCTGAATACTCAATATGAAGTATTGTATGTACTAAATATTTTTTACCTTCAATTGTATTAAAATTTTTAATAGGAGGTAAAGCTGTTGGTTTTACAATTTGTAAAAATGGAAAATACGAAGGCTTATCTAAAACATAAGGTTCGTAGGAATCATTAAACATAAAATTATTATTTAAAAAATTCTTATAAAAAATTTTGAATTTTTGAATTTTATCTTTTGGCTCACTTGTTAGTAAAATTTCCTCAAGTGCATTAAAATAATCCATAAATAACCTCTTTTTTGATATAATCTAGTAATTTTAGCAAAGTAAGGTTTAAAATGGATATAAAAGTACAAGCAATGGGTGATTATCAAACAAATTGTTATATATTTACAATTGATGGTAAAGATATTATCATAGATCCAGGGGTAAATGCTCTTAGGTGGATTGATTCAAAAGTAACTAATCCAATTGCAATATTGAATACCCATGGACATTTTGATCATGTATGGTCAAATCAAGAAGTAAAAGATAAGTATAATCTAAAAATATACACTCCAAAAGATGATAACTTTATGTTAAAAAAAGATCCTTATGGATTAGGGATGCCTCCTTCAACTGCCGATGTATTAATACAACCAGATGAAGAAATTGAATTAGAAGGAATAAAAATAAAATTCCATCATTTCCCAGGTCATACACCTGGCTGTTCTGCAATACAGATAAATGAGCATTTATTTACAGGTGATTTTATTTTCAAAGGTACTATTGGAAGATTTGATTTTCCAAACTCAGATGCTATGCTTATGAAAAAAAGTATAAATAAGATTCTAAAATGGGATCAAGATTTTCATATTTATCCAGGTCATGGTGATAAAACTACACTAAAAAGTGAAATCCAAACACTTAAACAATGGGAAAGACATATTTAATAAAGGTTTTGTGAAATGAATTTATCTTTTGAAACGATAATAAAAGAAAATGAAAAACTAAAATTAACAGATTTAGAAAAAAGTAGCCTTAATGTATATGAATATTTAAAACTACATCATCATATTAATTTTTTAGTTATTGATATTAAAAAAAACAATTTATTAGAAAATATCTTTACATATGATGATGGGGATTTTGATTATTTTACAAATACTTTATCTTTTCAACAAAATAGAAATACTGATATAATTTTTAAATTTTTATCAAAAGATGAAAAAGAGTATGAAATAATTAAAAATGATTTAGCAAATATAAATATGTCTTTACAAATTTTTTCCCAATCATTATTTAACAAATATATGGAAAAAATCCTAAATGAGATCTCATTAATAGATCAAGTTACAGGCTCATATAATCGTTCATATTTGGATAACTATGTTTCAAATTTACTTAGTTTATCAAATAGAGAACAGAAAAAAATTGCATTTATTAAAGTTGGAATAGATCAATTTAAAGCAGTAATTGATGAGTTTGATTATGAAGTTGGAGATAAAGTTTTAAAAACTCTTGCTTCTAGCTTAAAAGATAGTGTAAGAGAATCAGATATTATTATTAAAATTTCAAGTGATGAATTTTTAGTTATTTTATTAAATATTATTAATGAAAATAATGCCATAATAATATCAGAAAAATTAATTAATAATTTCAGTAAACAAAAAGTTGTTGTAAATGAAAATACTAATCAAACTCTTATGAAAACTATTTGTAGTGGTATTTCAATATACCCAGATAATGCATCAAGTATAGATGAAATAATAAAAAAATCTGACATAGCTCTATATGAAGCTAGAAACAGAGGTCGAAATCAGATTTTCTTATTTAATGAAGAAGATACAAACAAAATAGATTTTTTTTAGGTAGGTAATATGAAAAATAAAATTCTTGAATTAATAAAATCATCAGCAACATCAAGCGATGATTATGAATCTTTAGTTAGTATTTTTAATTTACATGATCAACTTCAATATGCTACAAATATTAAACAAGCAGCTGAAGATATATATACGTGGCTAAATAAAGAGTTTAAAGTAGATAATCTAACTTTTTCATTATTTGATGTAAATAAAAATGATAAAGAAGAAATTTTGTCTAAGGGAAAAGAGTTTTATTTAGATGATGACTTATCTCATTTTTTTATTATTAATACACATACAAGTTTAAATGCTATTGTATCTTTTTGTGCAACTTCAAAAGTTCATTTTAAAATTATAGAAGAAAAATACAATATTATTGAAGCTGCTTTTTTTCAAGTATCACAAATGATTCAAAGCTGTATTTTAAAGAAAAATTTTATTGAATCTTCATCATTGGATTCTGTTACGAATGTTTATAATAGAAACTATCTAATTGAAAACTTAACTACACACCTTAGACTTTCTAATAATAAACAAAATGAGATTTATTTTTTAATGATTGGTATTGATCATTTTAAAGCTGTTATTGATGAGTTTGATTATGATATTGCTGATAAAGTATTAATTGAACTTGCTAAAGTAATTCACTCAAATATAAATGAATTTGATATGGTTGGAAGATTAAATGGTGATGAATTTTTAGTTTCGATTCTAAATAATGTTAGTGAATATCAAGTATGTGAACTTGCTAAAAAAATCATCTCTGATTTTGCTGAAGTTAATATACTAGTTAACAATGAAACAAAACAAACACTCAAAAAAACCATATGTATTGGCTTTGAAGTGTATAAGTTAAATAGTAGTCATACAATTACAGATTGTATAAAAAATGCAGATATAGCATTATACGAAGCTAAAAATAAAGGAAGAAGTCAACTTTTTAAATTTAGTGATTTAGAAGAGGAAGATACTATAGAATTATTCTAAATTCTATAGTATGTTTTTTTATAAAATTTTTCTAGCTTTTACATAAACTCTTTTAGGAGCTGGGTAACCTTCTACTGTTTTTGTTTTATCGTTTTCATCTAAAAAATCTTCCAAACTTTGATCAAATGACCATGGAGTTTTTCTTTGCTCTTCACTTGTTGTAATAGTAGTAGCTAAAACTTCAATATTTTCAAACCCTGCTCTCTCACACCAATTATTAAGAGCTGAAATTGTAGGAATAAAATATATATTTGGAATTTTAGAATATCTTTTATTTGGTGTTAAACAAATTTCCTCATCTCCATCTATCATAAAAGTATCTATTAAAATTTCACCTTTACTATTAAGTCCACGAGCAAGTGATTTTAAAGTCCCAACAGGATCTGCTCTATGATATAAAACACCTAACATAAAAATAAAATCAAATTTATGATTGTAAAATTCTAAATGCTCAACACCTAACATTTCATACACAATATCTGATTTAACAAAGTGATTTACAAACTCAAATTGATGTAATGTTAAAGGACTGGGATCAAAACCTACTAATCTTTTTGGTTTATCTTCAAGCATTCTAAACATATAATAACCATTATTACAACCAATATCTGCAACTATTTTATCTTTTAGATTAAAATGTGGACGTATTAAATTATATTTAATATTACTTTGCCATTCACTATCTATTTCTAAACCAAATATATTAAAAGGCCCTTTTCTCCAAGGAATCAATTTTTTTGCAGCATCTGTAATTAAATCAAACTCTTCTTGAGTTAAATCTTCTTTTTTACCTACTGTAAACCAATCACCATAATCAATATCTAAATTTGATTTATCTATTTGTGATAACTTTTGGATTTGCTCATACCAAGGTTGAACATTTTTCCATTCTCGGCATTCATTTTTTTTATTTTGTAAGGTTTCTAAATTCATGGCGTAATTATAGATGTTTTAGATAAAATTTTGTCTTAAATCAATAAAAAACAAACTTATCTTTAGTTATACTTGCTAAATAAAAAAGAAAATGAACATAAATTAATATTTCGTTAACGTGTTATTAACCTCATATTAATATAATTCATTTTAAATTATTAATAAAAAGGATTTTTTTTGAAATTTTCAAATGTCTTATTCTCTTTTAAGACAACATTAATTTTACTTGCTATTTTAGCAATTGGAGCTGGATGCGCCACATTTATTGAAAATGATTTTGGTACATCATCAGCTAGAGTTTTAGTTTATAATACTATTTGGTATGAAAGTGCTCTTGTATTAACAACTGTAAACTTAATTGGAATAATTATTAGATTTAAGATGTGGAAAAGTAGAGCTAAATTTATTTTCCATTCTTCTTTTGTAATTATTCTAATTGGTGCAGGAGTTACTAGATATGTTGGATATGAAGGTATTATGCAAATACCTGAAGGTGCAACTGAAAATAAAATGATTTCAGGAGAGCCATATTTACAAGTAACAATTCAAGACGGAGACAAAGTATATTATCAAGAATATCAAAAAGAATTTACTTCTTTTATTACAAATGTAAATGATTTTTCTCATAAGATATTATTTGGTAATAAATCAGTAGATATTAACTATAAAAATTTTATTTTTGCAAAAAAAGATACAGCAAAAATGGGTCTTTTAGTTGTTGATGTTACACTTGATGGAAAAACGCAAGAAATAAAACTTCCAGGACTAAGAGGTCAAAAAGGAGTTGAAAGAGATTTAATATTTGATAATGTTATCGTAAAATTAGAGTATGGTTCAAAAATCGTTTCTCTTCCTTTTTCTATTAAATTAAATGACTTCCAATTAGATAGATATCCAGGAAGTATGTCACCTTCTTCATATGCATCTGAAGTTACAGTAATAAAAGAAAATGGACAATCATATGATTATAGAATTTTTATGAACAGAACATTAAGTGAAGGAAACTTTTTGTTTTTCCAAAGTTCATATTTTCCTGATGAAACAGGAACAGTTTTATCTGTAAATAATGATCCAGGGAAATGGCCTACATATTTAGGATATTTCTTATTAACGTTAGGTTTATTATTAAATTTCTTTGATAAAAAATCAAGATTTAGAAAATTAAGTAATTTTGTTGCTAGTAAAAATATAGCTTCAATTGCTTTGGTTTTATCATTAGCATTTGCTTCAACTTCATTACAAGCAGCTGATGAAAAAGCTATTGAAGATAATTCAAAGCAAACAGTTGAATACTTAAATAAGTTAAAAAATGAATCATTACAAACTGCACATAATTTTGGGAAATTAGTTGTTCAAAGTAATGGTGGAAGAATGAAACCACTTTCTACTTTAAATAGAGAAATCGTTCAAAAATTAAGTGGTAAAGCTTCAATGTTAGGAATGACTTCTGATCAATTAGTTCTAGGAATGCTAACTACTCCTGATGTTTGGAAAGATGTTAAGATGATTAAAATCCAAACTCCTAAATTAAAACAATTTTTAGGAATTAATGAAAAAGAAAAATATATTGCTTTTTCTGAAGTTTTTAAAGATGGTGAATATTTACTTGCAGGTGAAGCTGAAAAAGCACTTCAGACAAAACCAATTGAAAGAGGAACTTACGAAAGAGATATTATTAAAATTGATGAAAGATTAAATATTATGTATTCTGTATTTAATGGATCATTATTGAATATCTATCCAAAAGTAAAAGAAGCAGGAAGTCCAGATGATAATAGTAAATGGTTTTCTCCACTTGATGCAATACAAAACTTTACAGGACAAAATAAAACAGCTATTGAAACAATAACAAGAGGTTTTATCAATGCTATTGTTGAAAATAAATGGGAAGATGCAAATAACTTTATTAGCATGATTTCAGTTTATCAACAAAGAGTTGGTGCTGATGTAATGTTATCACCTTCAAAAATTGAAGCAGAGATATTTTTTAATGATTTAGATATTTTCTTTAAATTAACACTTGCATATATGTTACTTGGATTAGTTATGCTAATTGTTGCATTTGTAGTGATATTTAAACCTGATTTCAAACCAAAAAAAATAACAACACTATTTTTTATAATATTAGCTACACTATTTTCTATACACACATTTGGTATGGGATATAGATGGTTTTTATCAGGACATGCTCCATGGTCAAATATTTATGAAACATTATTATATATCTCATGGTCAGCTGTATTTGCAGGTGTTATTTTCTTTAGAAGATCATTACTTGCTTTAAGTGCTGCTGTTATTATTGCTGGGATTTTTATGTTTACAGCCCACTTAACAGATGTTGATCCTCAAATCACAAACTTAGTACCTGTACTTAAATCATATTGGTTAACTATCCACGTTTCTATTCTAACAGCATCTTATGGATTCTTTGGACTTGGAGCAATATTAGGTTATCTAACACTAATTATGTTTATTTTTAGAAAAAATAGACCACATGTTGATGAGATTATCAAACATGTGAGTGCTATTACTGAAATTACATTAATTATTGGTTTATCTGCTGTTACTGTTGGAAATTTCCTTGGTGGAGTTTGGGCAAATGAATCATGGGGAAGATACTGGGGTTGGGATCCAAAAGAGACTTGGGCTTATGTATCAATCGTAATTTATGCAATTGTTATTCATTTAAGATTTATAAAATCTTTTAATAATCCATTTGTTTTTGCAACTGCTGCTTTATTAGCATTCTCTTCAATTTTAATGACATATTTAGGAGTAAACTTCTACTTATCAGGAATGCATTCATATGCAACAGGAGATCCTGTTCCAATTCCTACATGGGCATATGTAACTTTTAGTATTGTAATCATTACAATTTTACTTGCCATTAGAAACAGAAATTTAAAAGAAACATTATAAAACTTTAGAAGAACTAATTATTTAGTTCTTCTAACAGTTATTTTTTCCTCTTTCTTCCTTAATTTAAATTTATTTTAAAACTTTTATGACTATTATACATATGTAAGAATTTTTATTGGTAGGATTGGCATATGACACCTGGTAAATTAGAACATGTTATTAAATGTACAAAAAACCTAAATGTGTTGTATATTGAAGATAATATATTCGTACAAAAACAAACAACTAAAATGTTAGAATCATTTTTTAACAAAATCTATCTTGCAAATAATGGTAAAGAAGCCTTAGAATTATTTGAAAAAGAAAACCTATACAACTTAGTTATTACAGATATTGAAATGCCTCTACTTGATGGAATTTCATTTATTGAAACAATAAGAGAATATAATAAAAAAATACCAATTATAATTTTATCAGCTCATGATAATAAAAGTTATTTTCTAAAAACTATAAATGCAGGAATAGATGGATATATTTTAAAACCATATACCCTTGAACAAATAGTAGAAACCCTTGAATATATCATTGAAAAGTATGACTTACAAAAAACATTTGACAATATGATAAAACTAGAGTTTAACTTTATTTGGGATAAAGATAAACGTTTGTTATATAAAGATGATTTTCAAATAAAACTATCAAAAAATGAAACAAAACTTTTTGAACTATTTATAGAAACTAATAGCATGATAAAAACTTATGAAGAGATTGAGTATTATTTATTTGATGATTGTGATGATAATACAAAAAAAATACGAAATCTTATTAGAAGATTGAAAATTAAACTTCAATATGATTTATTTGATACTATTTATTCATATGGATATTCACTAAAATATAGACAGGTTTAATGAAATTTATTTTTATACTCATTTTTTTACTATTAAACATTTCTCTCTTAAATGCAAAAGATTCAAATATTAAACTAACATCAGAAGAATTAATCTTTTTACAAAATAATCAGCCATTAAAGCTACATAACGAGGAATATTGGCCACCTTACAACTTCAATGAAAAAGGTGTTCCCAAAGGCTTTGTAATTGATTATATGAACTTACTTGCAAGTAAACTTGGAATCCAAGTTGAGTATGTTTCAGGTTATAGTTGGAATCAATTTATGGAAATGCTAAAAATAGATAAAATTGATGCAATTATAAATATTTCTAAAAATAAAAAAAGAGAAGAATTTTTTGATTTTACAAATGTTTACCATACAGCTGCAAATGCTATTTATGTAAAAAAAGGTAATGAATATATAGACTCACTGGAAAAACTAGAGGGAAAAACTATTGTAATGCCAAAAGGTTTTTTTGCTCAACAATTAATAGAAGAACACTATCCTAAAATTAAACAAATCCTTGTAAATGACTCTCTTGAAGCATTAAGATTATTATCACTTGGAAAAGCAGATGCCACAATTGATAAAAAAAATGTTTTAGACTATTTAATATCAACAAAAAATATTTCTGAAGTTGTTCCTACTAACTATGTAGATGATGATAGATTAATAAGTTATGTAAGTATCGCTGTTTCAAAAAATAAACCTATTTTAAAAACTATTTTAAATAAAGCTCAAGATTCAGTATCAGATGAAGAATTATTAAATTTAAAAAGAAAATGGTTTGGAACAAATGAAATATTAAATAAAAAGAACTATCTAACAAAAGAAGAAAAAAGATATATATCAAATAAAAATACCATTAAAATGTGTAATATTATAAATCTAAAACCTATTGAATTTTATGAAGAAAATAAAACTCAAGGAATTAATATTGACTTATTAAATCTTATGGCAAAAAAACTTGAAATAAGATTTGAGAATATAAGAGTTAACAATTATGAAATAGCAAAACAATATTTAAAAGATGGTCTTTGTGATATATTACCAACTATAGACGAGCAGGATTTAAAAGATAATGTAATTTTCACAAATCCTATTTTAAGTTATAAATTAGCTATTATTACTCAAAAAAATAAAACTGTAGTTCAAGATATAAATGAAGTTTTAAATAAAACAATGGCTAAAAAAACAACATCTGAAAGCTTGAGTTTATTAAAAAACAAATATCCAAATATAAATATTTTTGAAACAAAAGATGATTATGAAACCTTTGAAGCGGTAAATAACAATAGAGTATACTATGCAATTGAGCCACTTCCTGTGGTTGCTTATTATACTTCTAAGTATGCTTTTAATAATATTTTTATATCAAGATATACAGATATTATACTAACTTCAAAAATAGCTATTTCAAAAGAAAATACTTTACTTCAAATAATTTTAAATAAAACAATAGAACAAATTAATGAAAATGAACATAGAGAGATTTTTAATAAATGGACAAATTTTTCCATAAAAATGCCATTTGATTATAATACTCTATGGAAAATCTTAATAATGATTTTCTTAATAATAGGTATTGTTGCATATAGACAAATTATTTTAAATAAACATAATAAAAAATTAAAACTTGCTAATAATGAAATTGAGAAAAAAAATAGGCAAATAGCAAAACAAAAAGAGCTTTTTGAAAAACTTTATAATAAATCAGCAGATGGTGTTTTATTATTAAAAGATAAAAAAATTATTGATTGTAATGAAGCCGCATCTTTAATACTTAAATATCCAAAGGAAGAGTTATTAGATAAATATTTTTATGAAATTGCACCTAAATTACAAGCTGATGGAGAAAGTTCAAATTTAAAATCAATAAAAAAAATAGATGAAGCTTTAAAAAATGGAGTTTGTAGTTTTGAATGGATGCATAAAAATAAAGATCATGAAAAATTATGGATTGAAGTTCTTTTAACATCTATTGAAATAAATAATAACCTTGTGATTCATACTGTAATTAGAGATATAAACAAAAGAAAACAAATGGAAAAAGAGCTTGAGATTTTAACATTTTCTTTAGAAGAAAAAATCAAAGAAGAAGTTAAAAAAAATGAAGAGAAAACAGCTCAATTAATACAACAATCAAGATATGTTCAAATGGGTGAAATGATTTCAATGATAGCTCACCAATGGAGACAACCACTAACTGCAATTACAGCAACTGCTAATAATTTATTATTAAAAAATATTTTAAATCAAGAAATTAGAAAAGAAAATCTATCTGAAGAACTAACATTAATCATAGATTATACCCAACACTTATCTTTTACAATTGATGATTTTAGAAACTTTTTTAAAACAGATAAAAAGAAAATTGAAGTAAATCTAGAAGAGACAATACAAAAAGCTATAAGTATAATAAAAACATCTTTTGAATCAAAAGAGATAGATTTAATTACAAATTACAAATACAAGGGTACAATTATTACTTATCCTACTGAAATACAACAAGTAATTTTAGTTATGCTAAAAAATGCAGAAGAAGCATTAATAGAAAATAATTATTCATATAAAAGAATAGAAATCACAACCTATAAAGAGGATGATTTTATAGTAATTGAAATTGAAGATAATGCTGGAGGAATTTCAGCTGATATTATCTATAAAATCTTCAATCCATATTTTTCTACAAAGAAATCAAAAGAAGGAACAGGGATTGGTCTTTATATGAGTAAAATAATAATAAATGAGCATTGTAAGGGTAAAATAACTGTTTCAAATAGCAATAATGGTGCAATTTTTAAAATAAAATTACCAATCTGCTTATAAAAAGGTATAATGCAGAAAAATAAAAGGATTTTAATGGAAAATAATATAATAGAAATTTTTAAAGAAATTACTTCCATTCCAAGATGCTCAAATACACATCAACCATTTATTCACTATATGAAGCAACTAGCACAAGAACTTAATTATTTATGTTTAGTAGATGAATACAATAATATTTTATGTAAAAAAGTAAACTCAAAAGCTAAAATAGCTTTCCAATCTCATTATGATATTGTTTGTTTAAGTGATGATTGCGTACCTGAAATTGTTCAAAATGAAGATATTTTAACAGCTCTTGATTCTACACTTGGAAGTGACAATGGAATTGGCTGTTCATATATGATTGCTTTAATGTGTGAAAAATATGATGGAGAATTTTTATTTACATCAGATGAAGAGATTGGATTAATTGGAGCAAATAATCTTGATTTACCACTAAATGCTACATATATGCTAAATCTTGATAGTGAAGAAGAAGGTGAAATTTGTATAGGTTGTGCAGGTGGAGTTGATATATTTGCAACAAATACAAATAAAAAAATTATTCCAAATGTTGATAATCTTGATTTATATGAAATTTCAATATCAAAACTTCAAGGTGGACACAGTGGTGTTGATATTGATAAAGATATTCCAAATGCAATAAAACTAATAGCAAAAACTATTAAAGAGTGTAATGGAAAATTACTAGATATAAACGGTGGGGAAAGAATTAACTCAATTCCAGTAAATGTAAAAGCAATAATAGCAAGTGCAATAACACCAATTGCAAGTCATGAAAATATGCTAATAGAAAAAATAGAAGCTAAAAGTGAACATTTAAATGTATTTGATGATAAAGTAATTGATTGTATTTGTGATTTCCAAAATGGTGTGAGAGCTATGAATGAAGAGTTAAAAGTAGTTCAAACTTCAATAAATATTGCAATTATCAAAACAGACATAAATGGGATAAAAATAGAATTAAGTGCGAGATCTATGGATAATGAAGATTTAAAAGATCTAAAATTTGAAACAATAAAAGAACTTAGAAATTATAATTTTGATGTTACAACAAAAGGAAAATATCCAGCATGGAAACCTGATATTAATGAATTTACTTCAAAAATATTAGAAGTTTATAAAGAATTTAATCCAAATGCATCACTTGAAGCAATTCATGCAGGACTTGAATGTGCAATTTTCAAAGACAAATATCCACATATAAAAATAGCCTCAATTGGCCCAACAATTAAATTCCCACACTCTAGAAAAGAGCAAGTATCTATAACTTCAGTTAAAAATGTATACAAAGTAATAAAACAAATACTTGTAGAAATGGAAAAATAAAAAGATAAAAAAGAGCTTTTCTTTTTTATCTTGAAGTGCTACTTTTAGCCTTTTGAATATCCGAACTATATTTAAAAACCATATAATCAAACATCTTAGCTTCTTTGTTTTTTTGGAAGAAAAAAAACATTTCTACTAATCTAAAACTCATTCTAAAAAATGCTGTAAAAGGTATCATATATGTAATAAGTGTAGTGATTGTTCTATTTGGATAATACTGTTCTAGTTCTTCTTTTAACTCTTTTAAAACCAAACTCTCTTCTTGAAGTTTACTTCTATCTTGTGTTGAAATCACTCTAATTGCAATTAAAAAATTAACAACAAACATTAAAGCATTTAAATTCCAACCAATAATACAAATATCTAAATAACTCATTAACGCTCTTTATCTTAAAATTTAAAAAAATGATTATAACCTATTTATCTTTTATACTAAATCTATTGAGTATAATTTCATCTAAAAAAACTTTATTAATGAGAAATAATGACTAAAAATGAATATAATTTAAAAATAGAACAACTAATATCTTGGGCCCATGCTTATTATGTTTTGGATAATCCCCTTGCAAGTGATGAGGAGTATGATAAATTAGCACGAGAATGCTTAGCCTTTGAGCAAGAACAACCAGCATTAAGCCATCCAAACTCGCCAAACAAAAGAGTTGGAGGATTTGTTTTAGATGGATTTGAAAAGGCTGCACATCTATCAAGAATGTGGTCACAAGAGGATGTTTTTAATACAAAAGAGTTAGAAGATTGGATAAAAAGAGCACAAAAAGTAAATACAAATTTAGAGTTTTACTGTGAACCAAAATTCGATGGAGCTTCTTTAAACCTTATTTATGAAAATGGTTTATTAAAACAAGCAATTTCAAGAGGAGATGGAAGTGTTGGTGAAGATATTACAAATAATGTTAAAACAATCCACTCTATTCCACTTCAAATAAAAGAAAAATCTTTAATAGAAATACGAGGTGAAATCGTAATAAAAAAAGCTGATTTTGAGAAAATCAATGAACAACGAGCAAAAAATAATGAACAACTATTTGCAAATCCAAGAAACGCAGCTTCAGGATCTTTAAGACAATTAGATCCAAGTATAACTGCAAAAAGAAAACTATTTTTCAATGTTTGGGGAGTTGGGCAAAATAGTTTAGATTTTACAAAAGCTAGTGATATGATGGAATACATTTATTCTTTAGGTTTTGTTCATCCTCCAATGACTACTTTAACAAAAAGTGTAGAAGGAATTGAAAAGCTTTATCATAAGATTATAGAAGCTAGAAATAGTATTGAAATGATGCTTGATGGAATGGTTATAAAAATAAATGATTTAGAAACACAAGCAGAATTAGGATATACAGTTAAATTTCCAAGATTTTCATGTGCTTATAAATTCCCAGCTGTTGAAAAAACTACAAAAATTTTAAATATAATCCAACAAGTAGGAAGAACAGGAGTTATCACACCTGTAGCTGTTGTTGAACCTACACTAATTGAAGGCTCTACAGTTGAGAGAGCTAGCTTACACAACTATGATGAAATTGCTCGACTTGATTTAAGAATTGGAGATGAAGTAATTATCATTAAAAGTGGTGATATTATTCCAAAAATCACAAAAGTATTTACTGAACGACGAACTGGAAATGAAAAGCAAATTCAAAGACCAACCCAATGTCCTGAATGTTCTAGTGAATTACTAGATGAAGGAACTTTGATTAAGTGTCAAAATTTAGATTGTTCTAGTATTGTAATTAACTCTATAATCTATTTTGCAAGTAAAAATTGTATGAATATAGATGGACTTGGAAATAAGATTGTTGAAACTTTAGTAAAAGAAAAAAAGATATATGATATTTTAGATTTATACTCTTTAAAATATGAAGATTTAGCAAATTTAGAAGGCTTCAAGGAGAAAAAAATCAATAACCTTTTAAATGCAATCATAAATACAAAAGGTGCATCATTACATAGAGTCATAAATGCACTAGGGATTGAACATATAGGAGAAGTTGCATCTAAGCAAATCTGCTTAGAGTTTGGTCTTGATGTTTTAACTATAGATTATGATTCATTAATTGCCCTTGATGGAATTGGTGAACAAATGGCAAACTCATTTTGTGAATTTATGAGAGTAAATAAACAAATAGTAGAAAAATTAATAGCTATCATAAATCCAACAGTTGAGCAAAAACTTGAAGTGCAAGAAAACATCTTCAAAGGAAAAACTGTAGTTCTAACAGGAACCATGAGCGTTAGCCGTGGAGATATAAAAAACAAACTTGAACTCTTAGGAGCAAAAATCAGTTCATCAGTATCTAAAAAAACAGACTATGTAATATATGGGGAAGATGCTGGAAGTAAATATGATAAAGCAGTTGAATTAAAAGTTGCTGTTTTAACAGAAGATGAAATGAACTCAATGTTTTAAATTTAAAATTTAAAGTACTTAGACAGAAATCTCTAAGTATTTTTATATAAATAATTATATTTAAACTAAAATTATATAAATAAAGCTAATATGCTTTTAAAATAAAAATAATTTTGCTATTATTTCAAAAGTTAAAATATTGGAAAAAATTATTTATGTTGAAAATCCTTGCCTTACTCTTTTTTTTAAGTTTATATTCCCTCTTAGCAAAAGAACAAAATTTATCTAAAGTATCTTTACAGTTACACTGGAAATATCAATTTGAATTTGCAGGATTCATAGCAGCAAAAGAAAAAGGTTATTATAGAGATGTTGGCTTAGATGTTGAGTTAAAAGAGTATGATTTTGGTCAAAATATTATAAAAGATGTAAGTAGCGGAAAAGTTAATTATGGAATTTATAACTCCAATATTTTAGTTGAATATATAAAAGATGAACCTTTAAAACTAATATCTTCTTATTTCAAAAGATCAGCACTTGTATTAATAACAAAACCTGAAATAAAATATCCGAAAGATTTAATTAACAAAAAAATCATGGCTGCTGGTATTGAGGATTTTGATTTAAATTTTAACTATCTTTTTTCTTTAGAAAAACTACAAATTAAAGATTTAAATTTTGTTCCCCATACTTTTGATGTACAAGATTTTGCAGATAATAAAGTTGATGCAATGACAGCTTTTATTTCAGATCAACCATTTAAACTAGATAAATTAAATGTGAAATATAATATCATTGATCCTAGTAATTTTGGAGTATTTAACTTACAATTAGAACTTTTCACTTCAAACAATGAAGCCCAAAATAACACAGCTAGAACTGAAGCTTTTAGAAATGCAAGTTTAAAAGGTTGGGAATATGCTTTGAATAATCCAGCAGAGATTATTGAAATCATTTTAGAAAAGTACAATACTCAAAATCTAACAAAAGATTTTTTAGAAAATGAAGCTTTACATACAGATCGATTAATACTTCCAAAAATGTATCAAATAGGTTCTATTGATAAAATGTTTTTATTTAGACAAATAGATATTTTATATAATCAATCAAAATTTACTTTTGAAAAAAAAGAAGAACTAATTGATAATTTTATTTTCTATACACAAAAAGAGTTAGAAGATAAAAGAGTAGATTTAAATTATACCTTACTTAAAAAATCTATTCCTTTTTTGATAATTATACTTTTAATTATTTTTTATAGACAATGGCTTTTAAATAAATATAATAAAAATCTAAAAATTGAAGTTGAAGAAAAAACAGAAGAATATAAAAAGAAAAATGAAGAACTTTTAATCTCAAATCAAAACTTTAGTGATTTATTAGATACTGCAATTGAGGCAATAGCAATATTTGATGAAAAAAACAACCTAGTAAAATTAAATAACTCTGGTGAAATAATGTTTAATTACTATTTCAAAGAAAATCTGGATGTTAAAAAAGTTTATGATTTTATCCCTAAAAGCTCAATAGCACAAATTAAAGAAAAACTCAAATATGATATTATAGAACCTTTTGAAATAGATTTATTAAGAAGTGATAAAAGCGTATTTCCAGCTTTAATTTCAGGAAAAATCATAAAAAAAGAGAATAGATTTTTCAATATTATTACTGTTGTTGATTTAACTCAAATTAAACTAAGAGATGAATTTATTCAACAACAAGCAAAACTTGCCCAAATGGGGGAACTTCTAAGTATGATTGCCCATCAATGGAGACAACCACTAACAGCAATTAGTGCTGCTAGTGAATCTTTGAAATTAAAAGCTCTTTTAAATGATCTAAATAATGAAACAGTACAAATAGCAGCTGATGATATCTATAAATATGTGAATCACTTAAGTTGCACCATCAATGATTTTAAAAACTTTTACAAAACTAATAAATCTATTGAAACAACAACTTTAAATGATTTAGTTAAAAAATCCCTAAACATTATCGAAGATTCTATTTATTTTCATAATATTCAAATTATTAAAAATCTAGATTCTACAAGTGAAATAAAAACTTATATAAATGAAGTTACACAAGTTATTTTAAGTCTTTTACAAAATGCAGAAGATGCACACTTAGATAAAGAGATTAAAAATGCATATATTAAAATCAAAACATATGAAAATGACACATCTTTATATCTTGAAATAATTGATAATGCAGGAGGTATTGATGCTGGTATTATTGATAAAATATTTGAGCCCTACTTCTCAACTAAACTTGAAAAAAATGGAACAGGATTAGGTTTATATTTTGCAAAAAGAATTATTGATAATAATTGTGATGGATTACTAACTGTAGAAAATAATGAAAATGAAACTATTTTTAGAATCACTTTTTATAAATAAGAGGTAAAAAAATCTAGCTTATTTGATTTCTTTGTTGTGGCTAGTTTATTGTTTCCAACTAGTTCAGGTTTTAAGATATTAAGACCTTTGATTTAAGTATACCCTTATGTAAGGTACCATTGTTATAATGATAAATCTAGTTGTAGCAATAATTATCAATGCACTGGCAATTTTAAATCAAAAAGAAGAAGAGCATATTTTAAAAGAAGCTCATCCAAATGAAATACATATAAATGAAAAGATAAATAAACTATTGTTTTATTTAATCTATTTTCTTTAATGGACAAGTTTTTTTATTTTGGATAAAATCTCTTATGAAAAAAATTATCCTAATCTTATTTTTAATTAATCTACAAATTTTAAATGCAAGTACAAATACTAACACTATTCTTTTCTTAGGAGATTCCCTAACAGAAGGACTAGGTGTTAGTAAAGAAGAAGCATTCCCTAATCTAGTACAATCTTATATTCAAAATGAACTCAAAAAAGATATTACAGTTATAAATGGTGGCGTTAGTGGCTCAACTACAAGTGATGCTCTAGCTAGACTTAAATGGTATATGAAGAAAAAACCATATATAGTTTTTGTAGCTCTAGGTGCTAATGATGGATTAAGAGGTCTTAATCTTGAAGAGAGTCAAAAAAACTTAGAAGAGATTATCAAATATGCTCAAGAATCCAATGCAAAAGTTTTATTAGCAGGAATGCTAATACCACCAAACTATGGACCTGAATACTCAAATCGTTTCAAAGAGATGTATGAGCAAATAAAAAACAAATATAATCTAAAAAGTATGCCTTTTTTACTAGATGGAGTTGCTGGCGAAAAAGAACTCAATCAAAATGATGGAATTCATCCAAATGTTGAAGGTCATAAATATATTGCAAAAAAAGTTTTTGAATTTATAAAGGAAGATTTATAATGTTACAATTAAAATCACTAAAAAAAGCCTATTTACAAGGTTCACAAAAAATTGAAATATTTGAAGATTTGAATTTTCATATAGAAAAAGGCCAAACAGTTGCAATAATGGGAAAATCAGGAAGCGGTAAATCTACCCTACTTTCACTAATTTCAGGAATTATAAAACCAGATTTGGGTGATATATCTTTAGATTCAATTTTTTACAAAGATTTAAAAGAGAGTGAATTAAATGATTTTAGAGCTACAAACATAGGCTTTATTTTTCAAAATTTTCATTTGGTTTCTTATTTAAATGCCCTTGAAAATGTAATGCTTCCTGCAAAAGTTTGTAATATTTCAAATCCTAAAGAAAAAGCCATAGAGCTTCTAAAAAGTGTAGGTTTATCACATAGATTAGATCATCTTCCATCACAATTAAGTGGTGGTGAAAAACAGCGTGTTGCAATAGCAAGAGCACTAATTCATAATCCTAAAATAATATTAGCTGATGAACCAAGTGGAAATTTAGATGAAGAAACAGGCATAGCAGTTATGGATATACTTTTTGAGCTAATAAAAGCAAATAACACTACTTTGATACTTGTAACTCACTCAAAAGACGTTGCTATGCGTTGCGAAAAAACCTATGAACTAATCTTAGGAAAATTAACTCAATGTTAGTTTTAGAACTTGTTTACAAGGCATTAGCTCGATCAAAATCTTTTAGTTTAATATTCATACTAAATTTTTGTTTAGCAATTGCCTCACTTTCTTATTTACAATTTTTTAAAGGTAGTATGGAAAGCTCCCTTGATTCAAAAGCAAAGATTCTTCTTGGCTCTGACTTAAGTATAAGCTCTAGATTTCCCATAAATCAAGAGCAAATTGAAGAGATTAAAAATAAACTTCCTAAAATAAAAGATTTTTCCCAAGGTGTTTCAACTATTAGTATGATAGCTAGCCAAAAAAGAGCAAGACTAATGGAAGTAGTTAAAATAAATAAAGGATATCCTTATTATGGTGGATTAATTTTTAATGACAAAACAATCTATCCAAAAGGTGAAGCCTTACCTTTAGCAAATGAAGTTTGGGTTTATAAAGAAGTTTTAGATTTGCTTGATTTGAAAATAGAAAGCCAAATAAAAATTGGGAAAGCAAACTTTATTATTAAAAAAATAATTGAAGATGACACACTAAAAACTATTAGTTTCAGCGGTTTCATGCCTAAAATTTATATAAGTGAAGAGGGTTTAACAAAGACCGAATTATTGCAGTTTGGATCAACTGCTTCTTATAAATTAAACTATCTCTTTGAAGAAAATCTAGACAATGATAAATTAGAAAAAATTGAAAATGACTTAGAAAAAAGTATCGATCAAGATATGAGAGTTCTTTCTCCAAATGATGGAAGAGATAGATTACTAAGGGTTTTAAACTTTGTTACAAACTTCTTATCTTTAGTTTCACTTATTTCATTTTTCTTAGGTTTAGTAGGACTCATTTATTTATATTCAGGATTTTTACTAAAACATCAAAAAGATATCACAGTTTTAAGTGACCTTGGTTTGAGTAAAAAAACTTTAGGAATTACATATATTTTACACCTATTTGTACTTATTTCTATTTCAACTATTATTGTTTTTTCACTTATGACAATATCAGCACAATTTATAACACCAATAATTGAAAAGCTTATTGATTTTAATTTTGATTTAGCTTTAGATTATAGTTTTTTCTTTAAATCAGCACTTGTATTATTGCTTCTGAGTTTAAGTATTGGAATTCCTTTGATATTGCCTTTACTTCAAAGAGAAAAACGACCATTTTATAAGGTGATTTTAGGATTTATTCCTTTTATTGTTCTTTTGTTACTTATATCTCATTTTGTTACACCAAATAAAAATGTAGGGCTTTTCTTTGCAAGTGCTGTGTTGATATTAATCATTTTATTTTTTACAATAGGTTCTATAATTTTAAAGAAACTTGATTTTGCAGGACATTTAGAAAATCTATCTTTATCTTTGGCTTTTAAAAATATAATTAGACAAAAGAAAACCTCTCTTACTTTATTTACAGCCATTGTTTTATGTACGACTTTCTTTAGTCTTATTCCACAAGTTGGCTCATCACTAGGGGCTTCATTAACTCAAAGTATTGAAAATAGACCAAGATTTTTTGTAGTTGATGCTAAAGAAGAACAACTAAAAGATATACAAACTCAAGTTAATAGTATGGGTGCACAATTAGAAAATATAGCTCCAATGATTCGAGGACGAATAATAAAAGTAAATGATATTGATTTTACAACACACTCAATAAAAAATGCAGATGAAGAGCTAAAAGCTGAAAAAAATGAACTAAAAAACAGAGCAGTTAATCTCTCATATAGAAGTAAATTAAAGCAAAGTGAAGAGATAATCCAAGGACGAGAGTTCAGCGGTGTGTATGACTCAAAAGACTTTTCAAAGCCTATTGAAGTTAGTGTTGAAAAAAGATTTGCTAGCCAAAGAGGAATAAAACTAAATGATACCCTTGTATTTGATATTTTAGGTTTAGAACTAAAAGCAATTGTTGTAAATATAAGAGCAGTAAAATGGACTGAGTTTGTACCAAATTTCTTTTTAATCTTACAAGAAGGCGCTTTAAATGATGCACCAAAAACTATTTTAGCAACCATTTCTTCAGGAAATTATGATGCAACTTCAATGCTTATAAAATTATCAGAACTTTTTCCTACATTAACAGTAATTGATGTTAAAAATCTATTTGAATCTTTTGCTAAATTAGTAGAAAGTGTAACTAATATAACTGATAAAATGAGCATCTACTCGATAGTTATTGGACTTTTGATGAGTTTTATTATTATTCAATATCAAATGAACTTACAAAAAAACAACATCCTAAGATTGAAAATGATTGGTATAAAAAATAAAACAATCAGAAACTCTTTTTTAATAGAGTTTGGATTAATATCATTTACAGCAAGTAGTTTTGGAATAGCTTTTGGAAGTATTGGTTCATATATTATAAGTGGCATACTTTTTGATTCGTATTGGGATTTTAGACCTGATGTTCTTTTAGCTTATCTTTTTTTTATACCAATATTAACTATCTTGATTGTGAGTTTATTTACTTCTAAAATGATTCACCAAAAAGAGAATGTTCTTTTTGGTGAGTAGGATAAATAAACTATTGCAAAGAAAAATAGTCTTTTGACTATTAATTCTTTGAATCCAAAATAAATTCTTTGTTTTTATATATAGAATGAATAAAAGCCAATATTATTGGAACTAATGCAAAGGTAGTAATTAGCATCGCAGGTAAATGATAAAATATTTGGATTAACATTGAAAATGATAAAAGTCCAATAGACCACATAGCACCATGTTCAAGGTATATATATTTTGAAATCACTTCTCTTTCAACCATAAAAATAGTAAGTGATCTAACAGCCATTGCTCCAATTCCAAGTCCAAGCATAATGATAACTATATTTTGAGTAACAGCAAATGCACCCAAAACCCCATCTAAAGAGAAAGACATATCAATCATTTCAAGATATAAAAATGACACAAATCCACCACTTAATTGAGTTATTTTTGTATCTGTTTGTTCACTATCTGCTTCACTTATAATGCTTTTAGTTTCAATAAAACCTTTAAAAAATTCAATTAAATAAAATGCAATTACACCAATCAACATAGGTGCTAATATTTCTATTTTATTGATTTTTACCATTTCATCTCCCATAACAACGTAATCTGGAGCTAAATATGTGATTCCTATCATAGAAGAAAGAATAAATAAAATCTTTATATCGCCTATTTTAGATAATTTAACAGCAAAATCTTCTATCATTCTAATCCAATGTAAATCTTTGTTTTCATCAAAAATAAACTTTAAAAATAGCATAAGTAAAAACATTCCACCAAAAGACATAATTATATGATGTGAGCCTTCAATTACTCTTTCATATTCATCTGGATTTGTAATAGCTAAATTGAAAGAGTCAATAAAGCCCATTGATGTTGAAAAATACACAATTAATATAGGAAAAATAAATCTCACTCCAAATACCGCTATCATCATTCCCCAAAGTAGAAATCTTTTTCTCCATACAATTCCCATTGTTGCCAGTATTGTTGCATTTACAATAGCATTGTCAAATGATAATGATAGTTCTAAAACAGAAAGAATTGTTCCTTGATAAACAGCAAAGAAACCACCATAGAGGAATAACAAAATAGTTGCAACAAACCAAACACCAAAAAAGCCATAAAAATACGTAATAATTGACTTTTGTTTCAAATTAAACCCTTTTAATAAATTTTCGCGATTATATCTAAACAACTGAACATTTGGCATTTTTTGATTTAATTAAAACTCAAATACATCTATATAAATATCTAATTTATGTTGGTAAAAAGTTTTTTGAATTTTATTTTTTAATTCTTTTATATCTTGTTCTATTTCATGACCTGTCTTATCATCTTTAACATTCATAGAGATAATTAATAAAACTTCATCTGAACCTATAAACATACTTCTAATTGAGTTGATATGTACTAATACATTAGACTCTTCTTTTACTAAATTTCTAATTTTTTTTATAGTTTCTCTATCTAAACTTTCACCAATAATTAATTTTTTTAATTCTACAAATAAAACTGTAGATAAAGAAAGAAGTAATAATCCTATCATTAAAGCTGCAATTCCATCAAAAATAGGATGTACAAATATAGATACTAGACCAATTGCTAGAATAAATAGACCTACTAATGCACCTGAGTCTTCTATTAGAACTACTAAAATATGAGAAGAAGAACTCTTTTCAATAGTTTTAAATATATCTTTTAATTTAGAGTTACTCTCTTTTAAAGCAACACGCAAGGCTCCACCTTCTAAAATAATTGCAAAAACTATAATTCCTACAATAAGCCAAGGATACTGAACTTCTTGAGGATTCATTATTTTATGAATTCCTTCATTAATAGAAAATAATCCTCCTAATAAAAATAACACAACGGCAACAACAAAAGACCAAAAAAAGTTTGCTTTTCCTTGTCCAAATGCATGAGCTTCAGATTTTCCTCTTTTTGATTGATGTTGACCTATTAAAACTAAAACTTGATTTCCACAATCTGCTGTACTATGAATTGCTTCTGCCATCATAGATGCAGATCCTGTAAAAAAGGCTGCAATACCTTTTGCTATAGCGATAAGACCATTTGCAACTAATGCAGCTTTAACGCTTTTTGACATTTATTACCTTTAATTAAATTATTAACTGATTTTTTCATTTGATATTTTAACTTCATTATTAATAGGATTTTGAATATTCTCAGATTTAGCTGTTTCTTCTTCAGCACCCTCGTTTAAAGCCTTTTTAAAATTCTTAATACCACTTCCTAATTCCTTTGCAAGTTCAGGGATTTTTTTACCAAAAAGTAAAAGTATTACTATAAAAATCACTGCTAATTCCATACCACTTGGTGCACTAAACATTTCTATACTCCTATTGAGTTTTTGAAAGTATAACTTTTTTCTTGAACAATTGATCAATTGTGTCAATAAATAGCTTTTTTTATTTTTTTAAAGTATTTTTTAACAAAATATTTAATAGCATGCCACTTAATATACTACCTAAGAAGTATTAATTTATACAGTGGAAATAATGAGCTCATATAAAAATTCTTCAGCTATAATTTTTTTAATTATAACGCTCTTCTCAATACACTGGGTCACAACTAAAGATACAAATAAAAAATTTGTATTTAAAGAAATATCAAACAATAAACAAACTTATTATTCAAAAAATACAAAAATTGATTTATTATTCGAACAAATCAATAATTCCACCACTGTTAAAATAAAAAAAGAAAATTTATTATTACAGATGTTATAAACTCAAAAAATTATTTATTAATACAAAATAATATATTTAAAGAAAAAGTTACATCTAGTTTGTACTTTTTATTTAATACTCATTTATCAAGCTCTTTAAATACAAGAGCTCCTCCTTCATCTTTATCCATATAACTTTTATTTATTAAAAATACTTCAATACTAGAAATAGCTAAAATTAAATCTATATATTTTTAAAATATTATTTAAATTTAATAGCTATTTAAAATAACAAATTAACAAAGGTTTATAATGCCCTTTTCAAACTCGATAATATTAGGATTCATAGAATTCTTAGCAATATCTTTAAGCGGATATTTTGTACTTATAAATAAGTTTTTAAGACTTGAACAAACAAACTTAAATAAAAGAATTTCAATGTTTTATTATAAAAATATAAATTCAAAATGAAAAAAATATTTTTAATTTTTTTTTCTATAATTATTACTATATTAATTATAGTTTATAGTGTTTTATTTACAAACATTGGGAATAAAATATTAAGTAGCTATATTGAAAAAGTAATTAATCATAAACAAGATGAACTTCATTTTAAAATTGAAGAATTTAATTTAACAACAAAATATTTGAATTTGATTGCATATACAAATGATGGTTCAGAAATTAAAATATCAGGAAAATTTTCAATATGGAAAAGAGATTTTAATTTAAATTATTCTATGAATATATTCGATTTATCTATAATAAAAAATTTATTACACTTCGAGCCTAAAGGTTCATTATGCATTAATGGTATTTTTGCTGGAAATTACCAGAATGCAACTATTAAAGGCGTTTCAAATATTGTAAAAAGTCAAACAAAATATAATATCAGTTTAAAAGATTTTGAACTTGAAAGTTTAAATATTCAAATTAAAGAAGCAAAAATAAATGAACTATTAATGCTAATGGATAAACCTGCTTATTTAAATGGTAAGTTAAATGTGATTGCTGATATTAAAAACATTAATAACTTAAATTTAGAAGGAATAATAAAGTCAAACATAATCAATGGAAAAGTTGATAATGATATAATCAATGAAGAATTAGAATTAGGAATAACAAATTTAATTAATTTCAAATCTGATTTTAACGCTTTAATCTCACATAATAATATAAAAATAAAAACTATTTTTGATAGTTCAATAGGAGATTTATTAATAGATAAAATGATTATTGATTTATCTACAAGAAAAGTTAATTCTGATTATACCATTAATGTTTCAAATATGAATGCATTATCAGGATTTATTGATAGAAAATTAGTTGGCAATTTTACAACAAAAGGCGAGTTGAAAAAATTAAAAGATACTATTAAAATAGAAGGAGTTTCTGATATATTTGAAAGTGAAACAAAATATAAAGCATATTTTAACAACTTTAATTTATCTTCTATTTTATTTTCTATAGAAAAGGCTAAAATAGAAAATTTATTAAAAATGATAAGTGAACCTATATATGCAACTGGCGATTTACATATAAATGGTGATGTAAAAAATGCTGACATTAATAAACTAGATGGCTTTATAAATTCTGATTTTTCCAATATTTCAATAGTAAATGAAGTTGCAAACACTGTATTTGATCAAAATATAAAAGATGATATAACAGCTGATTTAACAATAAATAGTATTTTAGTTCCAAATCAAGTAGTTTCTAAAATTGATCTTGAAACAAATATTGCAGATCTAAAAACAGAAAATAGTATATATTATATTGAAGAAAAATTCTTTTCAAGTGATTATTTATTAAATATTTCTTCTTTAGAAAAAATAGATAATTTTATTCCAATTAAACTGCTAGGTAAAATTGATATATCAGGTAATATAAATATAGAAGATAATATGTTTTTATTATATGGAAAATCTAATTTTTCCAATGAAATCTTTGATTTTAATTTAATAAATAACAATCTAGAATTAAATCTATCTGATACAAATACAAAAAACTTATCAACCATCTTAAGATATCCTCAAATATTTGATGCTTCAAATACTAATTTAAATATTACTTATGATTTAAATACAAAAAAAGGTGAATTAATTGGTAGTTTAAAAAATGGTCATTTTTTACCTAACTCTTTTAGCCCTTTTCTTAATCCTATATTGAAAAGAGATTCAACAAAAGAATTTTATGAAACAGTAAATATAAATGGCAAAATAAAAGATCAATTTCTAATTTCTAATATAACCTTTAAAAATAAAAATACTAATTTTGAAATAAATAATTTAATTTTAGATTATGAAAAAAATTTAATAAATAGCAAAATTGATATTAAAATGGAATAAGAGTTAAATTGTATAATTTTGTGAGTATTTTAGTTAGGTAAACCAATAAGCCGCGTTTTGTTTTTAAGACAATAATTTATCTAGCTACTAAATTACTTTAGTAGTCTTGCGAAGACCAATTTCGTGAAGTAAATACCTAGTCTTCTTGCTGCAGGTTGGGTTTACAAAGCACTTAAGATTACTCAAAAGTCTGGTAGGCTCTTACCCCACCGTTTCACCATCACCGAAAAATCGGCTGTCTATTCTCTGTTGCACTATCCCTTAGGTTACCCCAGCCATCATTTAGATGGAACCTTACTTCACAGCAGCCCGGACTTTCCTCTTGATTTTACTCAAGCTATTGTCTGGTTTACCTAAATGGAATTATAGCTTTTAATTCTTAAAAATCTATTTTCTTATAATATCGTAGTAATCAGGAATAGTGAATTTAAAAATATCATCTGATATTTCACCATTTTGGACTACATTTGAGAATTTTATTTCTACTTTATTTTCAAGTTTATCTTTATAATTTATAAACTCAATTTTATCATCTGATTTTGATGTTTTGATCATATAATCAGTATCTTCAATATTTGTTGTATAACTATTATTATCTATTTTTTTTGAGCTATTTAGAAGTTTAATAATATTTATTTCACTTTCAAGTTGAGTAAATATTGCTTGTTCTAACTCTGGTTCATCAACCACTGCAAAGTTATCATTTATATATACATTTTTAACTACTGGAGTTTTGTACTTCCATAGAATTTTTCCACTTTTTTTAATGAAAACTTCACCTTTATATTCAATTACATTATCAGAACCTGATGTAATTACTTGTAAAAAACTTGCTTTAAAAGAGTCTAAATTTTTAATATCATTTGATGCAAAACAAGAGATACAAAATAGTGTTGTAGAGATTATTAGTTTATAAAACATACTTTAACCTTTTTTTTTATATAATCTTCGGGATTATAACGAAAAGGAACTAATTTTATGTTAAATGTTTTTTCAAAAATTTTTGGTACAAGAAACGATAGAGAAGTAAAGCAATATAGAAAAAGAGCGCAAGAGATTACGGCTCTTGAGAGTAAATATGAGAATTTGAGTGATGAAGAGTTACAAAGTGAATTTAATAAGCTAAGAGAGCTTGTACAAAAAGAAGAAAAATCATTAAATGATATTTTAAATGAATCTTTTGCAATAACTAGAGAAGCTAGTAAGAGAGCTCTAAATATGAGACCTTATGATGTACAGTTAGTTGGTGCTATGGTTTTACATGATGGAAGAATTGCTGAGATGAAAACAGGTGAAGGTAAAACTTTAGTTGGATCTTTAGCAGTTGCTTTAAATGCTCTTACAGGTAATGGAGTTCATGTTGTAACTGTAAATGACTATCTAGCAAGTAGAGATGCAAATGAATTAAGACCTTTATACAACTTTTTAGGATTTAGTGTTGGAGCTGTTGTTGGTGGATTAAGAAATGATGAAGAAAGACGAGAGCAATATGCTTGCGATATTACTTATGGAACTAACAATGAATTTGGATTTGATTATTTAAGAGATAATATGAATTATGATATTAGTGAAAAAGTTCAAAGAGCTCATAACTTTGTTATTGTTGATGAAGTTGACTCTATTTTAATTGATGAAGCTAGAACTCCTTTAATTATTTCTGGACCTACAAATAAAAAAAGTTCTGATTATGCAAGAGCAAATCAAATTGCACTTAAATTAGAAAAAGGTGAATTAATTGAGCCTAAAAACTCTTCTGAAAAACCAACTACAACTGGTGACTTTATAGTTGATGAAAAAAATAAATCAGTTATGCTAACAGAGCAAGGCCATGAAAATGCTGAAAAATTATTTGATGTAGATAATTTATATTCTATTGAAAATGCTATGTTATCGCACAGTTTAGATCAAGCATTAAAAGCAAATTATATTTTTGAAAAAGATGTTGATTATGTTGTAAAAGATAGCTCAGTTATTATAGTAGATGAATTTACAGGAAGATTAAGTGAAGGTAGAAGATTTTCTGAAGGTTTACACCAAGCTTTAGAAGCTAAAGAAGGTGTTTCTATTCAAGATGAATCACAAACATTAGCAGATATTACTTTCCAAAATTACTTTAGAATGTATAACAAACTAGCTGGTATGACAGGAACTGCTCAAACAGAAGCTACTGAATTTGCAGAAATTTATAAACTAGATGTTGTTTCAATTCCTACAAATGTACCTGTTCAAAGAAATGATAAAAACGATTTAATTTATAAAAGTGAAAAAGAAAAATTCGAAGCTGTTTGTAATAAAATCAAAGAGCTACATGAAAAAGGGCAACCTGTTTTAGTAGGAACTGCTTCAATTGAGAAATCTGAAAAATTACATGAAATATTAGTTAAGAAAAAAATTCCTCATACAGTTTTAAATGCAAAACAACATGAAAAAGAGGGGAAAATTATTGCTGATGCTGGTCAAAAAGGCGCAGTTACAATTGCTACAAATATGGCTGGACGTGGAGTTGATATTAAATTAACACCTGAAATTTTAGAGCTTGGTGGATTAGCAATCATTGGAACAGAAAGACATGAGTCTAGAAGAATTGATAATCAGTTAAGAGGAAGAGCTGGACGTCAAGGGGATAAAGGTGAATCTCAATTTTATCTATCTTTAGAAGATAATCTTTTAAGAATTTTTGGAAGTGATAAAATCAAAGGTATTATGGAAAGATTAGGAATAGAAGAAGGCGAACATATCGAATCAAGAATGGTTACACGTGCTGTTGAAAATGCTCAGAAAAAAGTTGAAGCAATGCACTTTGAAAGTAGAAAACATTTACTTGAATATGATGATGTTGCAAATCAACAAAGAAAAGTAATTTATTCATTTAGAAATGACTTGTTAAAACCTGATTATAATATTGATTCAAAACTTGAAGAAAATAGATTTGAATATGTTCAAAATTTATTATCAAACGCTCATATTATAAAAGGTATGCCTTCTGAAGATTTCGATTTAGCTTTAATAAAAACAAAACTAGAAGAAGAGTTAAGATTAGTTGTTACTATTGAAGATTTAAAAACTGATTCTTATGAAGATTTAGAAGAGAAATTAGTAACTATGCTAAGAGAAGTTTATAACTCAAAAATGGCAATGGCAGCAAGTGAACAAAAAAGTGAAATTGAAAGAATTTTATATTTACAAATTTTAGATACTGCATGGAGAGAGCATTTATACTCAATGGACACACTAAAAGCTGGAATTGGACTTAGAGGTTATAACCAAAAAGATCCACTAGTTGAGTATAAAAAAGAGTCTTATAATATGTTTATAGAATTAATTTCAAATATCAAACATGAAATTATAAAAATTCTATTTACTATTCAACTTCAATCAAATGAAGATAGAGAAAAAGAGCAAGCAGCAATTGCTAGAATGAAAGAACAAATGGAACAATCAACAGAAAATATCACTACAAATGTAGCTCAAGAAGCTGTAAAAAATAGTGATAGAAAAATTGCTAGAAATGAAGATTGTCCTTGTGGCAGTGGTTTAAAATATAAACACTGTTGTGGAAAAAGTGGTCCAAAAATTGGTTTAGCTGCAGGAAACTAATTTGAATAAAAAATTAGTTAATTTTATCGTAAAGAAATATTTACGATTTGACAAAAAAAATCCTTTTATATCTATAAGTGCTATTTTAGCATTTGTAGGTGTTTCTATTGGTGTTATGGTTTTGATTTTATCTATGTCTATTATGAATGGGACAGCCAAAGAGTTTGAAAGAAAACTTTTCACTATGAATTATCCACTAACTATTTATCCAAAAATGGATAACTCTTTAAACGAAGATTTATTAGTAAAATTACAAAACGAATACCCAAAATTAAAGTTTTCTCCATTTATCTCATCTCAAGCTATTATACAAAGTGGTGATGCTATGAGTGGAGGTATGATTTTTGGTGTAATCCCCCAAAAAGAAGCTTTAATAAACCCTATTTATAAAGAAGCTTTAGGTGATTTAAAACCTGAGAAATATGACATTATTACAGGTTCTGGAATCACTGATAAACTTCTTTTAAATGATGGAGCTAAAGCTACATTATATTTCACAGAGTTAAATCCAACTGGTTTTTCTATGATGCCAAAAATGAAAAGATTTACATATATTACTTCTTTTACATCAGGACTTAATGCCTATGATAAATCATATATGTATACGTCAATGGAAGCTTTACAGACTTTACTGAAAAAAGATGTTGGCTCTTATGATGGAATTCATATTCACTCAGATGATGCCTTTGCTGATATTGAAAAGTTAAAAGTATCCCTAAAAGGTACAAATAGTGGAATAGTAGGATGGTGGCAACAAAATGGTAATTTCTTTGCTGCTATGAAGATGGAAAAAACAGCTTTATTTATAGTTTTAATGTTGATTATTTTAGTTGCATCTTTAAATATTATTTCATCACTATTAATGACTGTAATGAGTAGAAGAAAAGAGATTGCCCTACTTTTATCAATGGGAGCAACTGCTAAGGAAATTAAAACTATTTTCTTAAGAGTTGGAACAATTATTGGTTTTTCAGGAATTGTAACTGGTATTGCTTTAGGTTTTATTGGTTATTGGCTTTTAGATAACTTTGACATTGTAACATTACCTGCTGATGTTTATGGTAGTGCTAAACTTC
>JAHIWE010000114.1 GCA_018816105.1 bacterium
AAAATTATTTTTTTATTTTTCAATTCCATACTTTCCATGGTGCTTTACTGCTTTCCCAAAGTTTTTGTAGTGTATTTTTATCTCTTAGAGTATCCATAGGCATCCAAAACCCTTCATGCTTATAGGTAAAAATCTCTCCATCTTTTGCAAGATTCATCAATGGCTCTTGTTCAAATGTAGTTTGATCACCTTGTATGATATAGTCAAATACTTTTGGTTCACATACAAAAAAGCCTGCATTTATCCAACTACCATCACCTTTTGGTTTCTCTTTAAACTCCATAACTTGATTATCTATAGATATATCTAAGGCACCAAATCTACCATCAGGCTGAGCGGATGTCATAGTCATAGCTTTTCCATGTGATTTATGAAACTTAACTAATTTTTCAATATTTATGTCACTAACTCCATCACCATAAGTTAGCATAAAAGATTCATTCCCTACAAAATCTTTAGCTCTTTTGATTCGTCCCCCTGTTAGAGTATTTATTCCTGTATCAAGAAGTGTAACTTTCCAAGGCTCACTAGAATTATTTAGTACTTCCATTTTACCATTTGACATATCAATTGTAACATCGCTTTGATGTAAAAAATAATTTGCAAAATATTCTTTTATATAATAACCTTTATATCCTAATAATACAACAAATTCATTAAATCCATAAGTAGAGTATATTTTCATTATGTGCCATAATATAGGCTTTCCACCTATCTCGACCATTGGTTTTGGTCTAAGTTCAGTCTCTTCACTTAATCTTGTACCAAATCCACCTGCTAATAATAGTACTTTCATTTAATTTTCTCCTTTTATATATCTAAACAATAGTCTTTTAATTCTAAATAAATTTTATCAATATCTTTTTTTAACTGACCATCAACGTTTTTCCACATACCAACACCTTTTTTTGAAATTTCTGGGTCAAAGTATTTTTTAGGATATTTATGTATTGATCTATTTTCATTTAAAAATATAAAAATTTTATCTAAAGTATTTTCATAATCTAATACTAAGTTCTCAAAATTTATTCTTAAAGTATTTTCATTATTAATGAAATTATTTCTATATAATTTGAATCTGCTAATAAAATTTTCTACACCATCCCCTATTGCACTATTTCCTACATTTAATCCATTAATTATACCTGTACTTTTAGCTGATAAATAAATATCTCTTGGATCTCGATCTACTATTATACTCTTTGCGTTAGAAAAAAATTGTTGCGATTTTTGAGGGTTTGTAGTTTCAAAAGCATTATTTAAAAGAAGTGTATGCTTCTCATTAACCAACAAATTTTTAAATAAATCACAAAAATATTTTTGAACTATACTTAAAAATTCTTCATGTTCAAATCTCGACAAATATATATCTGTCTCAAACATTTTTTTTCTTCCTAATCTATATAATAATTTTTTTATAAAAATTTTGTATGAAGAATGATTATTAAATGCAAAAGGCCATTCTGCATTCCATTTAGCTAGAGTTAGACTTTCTATAAATTCAATAGATGATTTTGTAAATCCAGGAAAATAATAATCATAATTATATCCATGACTTTGTAATCTCGAAACTAAACTATTCCCTCCTCCATAAATTTTTATAATATTTTTAAAACTTCTTATCGCTTCTGAAGAACGTATTGGTGACCAATCCTCAACTAAACAATTATATAAAGTTATTATTCCATAAGGAGCTCTTAATAATTCAAATTCAAATTCTTTTGAAAAATATTTATATCCTTCAAATTCACAGAATAAATCAAAATAAGCACTTTTCCCAGAGAATGAATAACCTGAAAAATCAATGACTGAGCACTGATTAGATTTATTTTTTACTTTAATATTTTGCATTTAAAAAATTTTCAACTTTTTGTATATCACTCGGTACATCAACAGCTATTGAATCAACTGTTGTTTCAGCCATTTTAATTTTATATCCTAAATCTACAAAACGTAATAGTTCAATATCTTCAAATTGTTCATTTATTGTTTTTGGATATTGACTAAACACTTCTAATGCTTTTTTAGTAAATCCATAAACAGGAATTTGTTGTCTAAAAATTTGCTTTAGAGAATTATTGCTATATGGTACTGGCAAACGTGACATATACATTACGTCATCATTTTCATTTACAATAACTTTAATGATAGTTTGACTATTAATTTCACTTTCATCATTAATTATTTTATAAAGATTATAAACCATATAAT
>JAHIWE010000115.1 GCA_018816105.1 bacterium
AAAGTCGATTGATTATAAACAACAAAATTACCAGCTAATTGTTCTAACTCTTTGTTTATTTTTGCATGAAGAGCTGAATCTTCAATATTGTCTAATACATCACAAATTTTATTTGCAATTAATTCAAACTCTTTTTCTTTCATTCCTCGTGCTGTTAAAGCAGGACTTCCTATTCTAATACCACTTGTAACAAATGGACTTCTTGTTTCTCCTGGAACTGTATTTTTATTTACTGTAATTCCAGCATTTCCTAAAGCTGCATCTGCATCTTTTCCTGAAAATGGTTTATTTAAAAAAGATACTAATACTAGGTGATTATCTGTTCCATCTGAAACGATATCATATCCTCTTTTCATTAGAACTTCTCCTAATACTTTTGCATTTGCTTTTACTTGTTTTGCATAATCTTTCCATGATGGATCTAAGATTTCTTTAAATGCAACTGCTTTTGCAGCAATTACATGAACTAAAGGTCCACCTTGTAATCCTGGGAAAATTGCAGAGTTGATTTTTTTAGCAATCTCTTCATCATTAGTCATAATCATCCCACCTCTTGGACCTCTTAAAGTCTTATGAGTAGTAGTTGTTACAACATCTGCATAAGGGAATGGACTCATATGCTCACCAGCTGCAACAAGTCCAGCAATGTGTGCAATATCAGCAAATAAAATAGCACCAACGCTATTGGCTATTTCTCTAAATTTAGCAAAATCAATTTCTCTAGCATATGCAGATGCACCACAAACAATAATTTTTGGTTGAGTAATTTTTGCTATTTCCATAACTCTATCATAATTGATTCTACCATCTAATTCAACACCATAATAAAATGCAGAATAATTTTTACCAGAAAAACTAGGTTTGCTCCCATGAGTTAAATGTCCACCATGAGATAAATCCATACCTAAGATTCTATCACCAGCTTGTAATAATGCAGCATAAACAGCACCATTAGCTTGAGATCCTGAATGAGGTTGAACATTAGCATAAGAACATCCAAAGATTTCACAAGCTCTATCAATTGCTAATTGCTCAACTTGATCTGCAAACTCACATCCACCATAATATCTTTTGTAAGGATAACCTTCAGCATATTTGTTAGTAAAAACAGAACCCATAGCTTGCATAACAGCAGGACTAGTAAAGTTTTCACTAGCAATCATTTCTAAATGATTAGTTTGTCTTTCTAACTCTTTTTCTATTATTGAAAATACTTCATTATCTGCTTGCTCTAGGTTTGCGTTTGTTAGGTAACTCATTGTAGTCCTTTATTTTTTATTTATTAAAACAATAACTTAATTAAAAATAATAAACAATCCAAAAATTGCTATTTTAAAGTGATATTATATTTTTAGGATTTTATTTTTATTGTAAGTAAAGTAAAGAGAGTTTTTAGAAAAGTAGAAGAAAATTAATCTTCTATCTCTTCATCTTCATCATTCTCTTGATTTTTTGCTTTTGGTTTTCTAAATTCTGCACGAGCAACTAGTTCTAAATAAAAACTTTCAAGATTCTCGCTTGCTGCAATATCAATTGATTTTGTAATATCTACAAATCTAATTTCAGCTGCTTCTTCGGCTGTTTTACCAAATTTACAATCAAAATTCCAGTAATTACAATTCTCAGGTAATTTTTTAGTTCTTTCTCTTTTGATATATTTTCTTACGTCATTTTTTATAGAATCAACTTGTCTATCTTTGTTTTTATTTTCAACTATTAGTTGGAATGTTTTTTTCATATAAATCCTTTTTGAGATTATATCTAATTTATAGTTTAATTCTTAATTTTCTGTAATTATTTTAACATATCAATAGCATATAAAATATACAAGAAAGTATAAAATAACCAAATTCTTTTTGATATAATTTATTTACATTTATAAAGAAAGAAGAAGATGGAAAGTATATTATTTACACTATTTTTAAGCATATCAATAGCTACAATTTTAAACATTATTTTAAAGAAATTTGGAATTTCGCATATTATTGGATATATAATAACAGGTACAATGATCAGTTATGGATTTAATTTTAATGGAGTTGATATTAGTTCATTAGAACTTATTGCTGAGTTTGGAATCGTGTTTTTGATGTTTACAATTGGACTGGAAATGAGCCTTGATAAAATCAAAAAGATGAAAGAAATTTTATTATTAAATGGTTTTTTACAAGTTAGTGTTAGTGCTGTTTTAATTTATCTTGTTGCATTTTTTGTTTTTGGTTTAAGTGTTGAAGTTTCTTTAATTGTATCTTTGGCTTTTTCTTTATCTTCAACAGCAATTGTATTAACATATTTAAAACAATCAAAGGATATTCATACTCCTTATGGTGAGAAGTCAACGGCTATTTTGATATTTCAAGATTTAGCTGTAATTCCTATTTTATTACTTATTACTTTTTTAACAAATGATACTTTATCTATTGGTGAAGTTCTTGCAAAAACATTTGTTTCAGCACTTGCAATTATATTTTTTATGTTTACTATTGGAAAAAAACTTATCTCTTGGCTTTTAAAGTTTGCAAGTGAAAGCAGAATTGAAGAGCTTTTTTTAGGTTCTGTATTATCAATAGTAATAGGAACTTCACTTCTTGCTCATGAAATGGGATTTACTTACTCTTTAGGAGCTTTTATTGCAGGTATGATTATCTCTGATACAAACTATAGTGTAAAGGTTGAATCTGATATTTCAAGTTATAAAGATTTACTTTTAGGAGCTTTTTTCTTTAGTGTTGGAACAAAAATTGATGCTTTATATTTTTTGCATAATGTGCATATTATTTTGGCTATTTTTATTTTGGTAATGTTAATAAAAGCTCTTGTAATTTATATAATTATTAGAAGAAAATCAGATAAAAGTACAGCTGTAAAATCAGCACTTGCTCTTTGTCAAGTGGGAGAATTTTCTTTTGCTATTTTTGCATTAGCTGCTAGTAATAATCTACTTTCACATGAAACGGCAAGTTTTTTAATACTAGTTTCTGTTTTATCAATGATTTTAACACCATTTATAATAAACAATATTTATAAAATAGCTTCATATTTTGTTGTTGAGTTTTATGAATCTGATAAAATCACACCAATTAAAGCAAAAAATCATGTTGTTATTTGTGGATTTTCTATTTTAGGAAGAGTGATTGCTAGGGATTTAAATGATAGAAAAATTCCATTTGTAATAATTTCTGATGATTTACGGCATGTTTTACTTGCAAGAAAACAAGGATATATGTCTTATTTTGGTCACTTAGATAAGCTTCCTGTTTTAGAGTCTTTAAAAGTAGATGAAGCTTCAAGTGTAATAATTACTGTTAGTGATACCCATATAAAAAGATTGATTTGTGAGGCTGTATTGAAATTTCATTTAAAAGCTAATATTTTATTAAAAATAGAGTCACTAGATGAAAAGGCACAATTAAAAGATTTAAATATTAAGAAGTTTGTTCATGCTCACTTTGAAGTAGGGCGTTTATTAGTAGAAGAGGCTTTAGTTAATTTGAAATTGGAACACAAGTAGATTTTAATCAACTTGTTGTTCTTCAATATTGTGTCCATGCGCGTGTTCATCTAGATTTTGCATAATATAATCGTAAATTCTTTGATATTCACTATCTGGCATTTTATCTTCTTCTATAACTGCTAAAACGTTTTGTAATTCAACTAAAAATGATTCCATTTCTTCTATAGCTAACATATCATCAGGAGTTTGCGAATTTGTCTCTAAAAGTTTAAGTAAATCTTCTAAATAGTTTTCAACTTCAGGAATCATAGTATTTTGTACTAAGTCTTGTAATTCCTCTTTTATATTTTGCATATTTTTCCTTTTTTGTTAATACCGTTTCATATTATATTATCTTATTCATTTAATTTACGAATGAAAATGTAATAATAATTTGTTACAATTGCGCTATGAAAAAAATTTTATTAATTTTAGTCCTTTTTATAAATGTTTATTCTATAGAAATAAAACAAATGCCTTTAGAATTTACACAAAAAAGAGTTGACTTAACAAAACAATATATTAAAAATTCTTACGGATTAGAAGTGGAAAATATAAATATTATTCCAAAAATAATAGTTATTCATCACACAGCAATGGATGATTTAAAAGAATCATTTAATAGATTTAATTCGGAACTTTTAACTGCTGATAGAAAATATATACAAAAAGCTGGAAACTTAAATGTATCAGCTCATTTTTTTGTAGATTTTGATGGAACAATTTACTCTTTAATGCCCGAAACTTATATGGCAAGACATGTAATAGGGCTTAATCTTTCAAGTATTGGAATAGAGAATATTGGTGGAAATAAAAAAGATTTAACTCCCTTACAATTAAAAGCAAATATAGAGTTAGTTAGATATTTAAAAGAGAAATATAAAACCATTGAGTATTTGATTGGTCACTACGAATATACAAAATTTGAAAATCATCCTTTGTTTTTGGAAAAAGATGGTAAATATAGAACCATAAAACATGATCCATCAGAGGTTTTTATGGAAAATCTTAGAATAAATTTTCCTGATTTAAAATCTTTTTAACAATAAAAAAATATATAATTAACAAGTAATAATCAGCTTATTTTTAAGTAATAAATAAATAGCTACAAGTAAAAATTAAGAGAGAATATGTTACTTTAGATGAATGAATGACAATACAAATACACAATCGTATATAGATAAATTCTCATTAAGTCCTGTCTCATCTTTATTTTTTGCTATCGCTTTTTTAGCTATTGGTTATGGGATGATACTTACTTTTGTCGGAGTTTATTTAAAAGAATTAGGTTTAAATGATGCAATAATTGGTCTTATTAATGCTTCGTTTTTTTTAGGAGCAATTGGCTCATCTATTTTTAGTCAAAAAATTATCTCTTCTGTTGGGCATATTAGAAGTTTTGCAACATTTGCATCTTTGATGGTTATTTCATTTTTAATTCAAGCACTTTTTTTTAATGAATATCTTTGGGCATTTTTACGTTTTATTTCAGGTTTTGCATTTTATGCACTTTTGATAATTATTGAAAGTTGGCTAAATGAAAAATCTAGTCAAAGTCATAGAGGAAAAATACTTGCTATTTATACAATTATTTTTTACTTAGCAACTGCACTTGGACAACTTTTTTTAAATATAAAAGGTGATACAACTTATATAATTTTTATTTTAGGTTCAGTGTTAATACTTTTTTCTGTTCTTTTTATTTCAATGACAAAAATCAAAGAACCAATTTTAAAACCCTTTGAAAAATATAGTTTTCCAAAGCTCTTTTCTGTGGTTCCTTTGGCATTAATGGGTAGTTTTATAGGTGGTTTTTTAGTAGGTGGATTTTTTACAATGATACCTATATATTTAATGCAAAAATACTCTTCAATAGAAACTGTTTCATTATTTATGGCTTGTTCAATATTAGGTGGGTTAATTTCACAATGGCCAATAGGATTATTGTCTGATAAATATGGAAGAAGGAAAATGATTGCTTATAATGGATTTTATATAGCAATTATTTGTATGCTTTTTATCTTTACAATCTCTTATGAAAATATGATTTATGTATTAGGAGTTTTATTAGGACTCAGTATCTTTTCAATTTATCCATTGGCATTAGCTAGAGCAAATGATGTTGTAGATGAAAATAAAGATATAGTTGAAATTAGTAGATCTCTTTTATTTACTTATGGATTAGGATCGTTCCTTGCTCCAATAATATTAGGATTTGGACTTTATTACTATTCGGAATTTATTTTTATTATATTTGCACTATTAGGTGTTTTTTTAGGTTTCTATTCATTGTCTAAAAAACGAATTGCAGATGATGATATGAGTGTATTTGTAAATATTCCTGTGGCTTCAGGAAGTGTAGTTTTAGAACTAGACTTAGAACAAAATTTAGAAAATCAAAAGGAAAATAATGAATCAAAAAGTTAAGACAACGATCTTAAAACCAGTATTTATACCATCTGTATTATTTATAGTAATATTAGTGGTATTTACAATGATAATGCCTCAAGTTGCAAATGAGCTTTTTAGTAGTATAAAAAGTTTTGTTGCAGAAAAATTTGGTTGGTTATATATGTTAAGTGTAGGTATTTTTACACTATTTGTACTATTTTTAGCAATCTCTCCATTTGGAAAGTTTAAATTAGGCCCTGATCAATCAAAACCTGTATATTCAAATCTTTCTTGGTTTGCAATGTTATTTTCAGCAGGAATGGGAATCGGACTAATGTTTTGGGGTGTTGCAGAACCTGTAATGCATTATGTATCACCTCCTGTTGGAACAGCTGAAAGTATTGAATCAGCTAAGATGGCTATGAATATAGTATTTTTCCACTGGGGATTACATGCCTGGTCTATTTATGCAGTTGTTGGTTTAGTATTAGCATATTTTTCTTTTAGACATGGCTTACCATTATCTATTAGATCTGCTTTATATCCATTAATTGGGGATAAAATATATGGTGGAATTGGACATAGTGTTGATACAATTGCAGTTTTAGGAACAGTTTTTGGAGTTGCAACTTCTCTTGGATTTGGTGTTTTACAAATAAATTCAGGATTAAACTATTTATTTGATATTCCTGTAGATATTGCAACTCAAATAATTTTAATAGCTATTATTACAGCACTTGCAACAATTTCGGTTGTTTTAGGTCTTGATGGTGGAATTAAAAGATTATCAGAGTTAAATTTATACTTAGCTGGTTTCTTGTTACTATTTGTTTTTTTAGCTGGACCTACATTCTTTTTATTAAATGCATTTATTCAAAATATTGGATCTTATTTATCAAATGTTGTATTTATGACTTTTAATCAATATGCTTATGATAAAACTTCATGGATTAGTTCATGGACTCTATTTTACTGGGCTTGGTGGGTTGCTTGGGCTCCTTTTGTTGGGATGTTTATAGCTCGTGTATCAAGAGGAAGAACAATCAGAGAGTTTGTAATTGGAGTTTTATTTGTTCCTGTTGGATTTACATTTTTATGGATGACTGTATTTGGAAATAGTGCATTAGATGCAATTATGCATGATGGATTTACACTATTATCAACAGCTGTTTCAGCAGATGTTTCAACAGCTTTATTTAAATTCTTAGAGCATTTTCCATTTGCAAGTGTTACTTCAATATTAGCAATTATTTTAGTTGTAACATTCTTTGTTACATCATCTGATTCTGGTTCTTTAGTTGTTGATACAATAGCTTCAGGAGGACGTGATAATAATCCAGTTTGGCAAAGAATTTTTTGGGCTGTAATTCAAGGTGTTGTTGCAATTGCTTTATTACTAGCAGGTGGTCTAGGAGCTTTACAATCAGCTTCAATCATTATAGCCTTGCCTTTTGCTATTGTTATGTTAATTGCTTGTTGGGGGCTGTATAAAGCACTTAATCTTGAAACAATTAGAAATGAGAGTTTACGACACCATATGAATGCTGGTCGTCATGGAAAAATTAGTGGAACATGGAAAGTAAGACTTAATAGAATTATTGAGTTTCCAAAAGTTGAAGAAACTAAAAGATTTATTAATGAAGACGTATTTAAAGCAATGCAAGCTGTAAAAGAAGAGCTTAATAATTACGCATGGAATGTAGATATTTCAAATGACAAAGCAAGTGCAATTTCTGTTATTAGGGTTGAACACTCAAATGATTTTGACTTTATTTATGAAGTACGTGCTAGAAATTATGATACTCCAAGTTACGCTTATCCTGAGTCTGTAAATCCTACAAAAGAGCAGAAAAAATATGCTCGTGCAGAGGTTTATTTACAAGATGGAAATAAAGCTTATGATATTTATGGATATGATGAAGATGCAATTGTAATTGATATTATTGATCAATTCGAAAAACATAGACACTTTTTACATAATACTTCTACTTTAAATCCTGTAGTTCCAATAGATTAATTTCTAACTATAATAGAGGCCTTCTCAAAGGCTTCTATTTTTTATTTATATATTATCTTTCTATAATTTAATTTCTTTCCTTTTCAATCAAATATTACATATTAAAATGAATACTTATTTTATTAAGAATTAACTAGTGTATAAATTAAATATAAGTTGAATAAATAGGAGTTATTGAGTAATAAAAAGATATTAAAAATATTTATAGAGTTGTAAAAATTAACTAAAAAGAAAAAGCTAAAAAGAAAACCAAAAGTCTTTTAAGACTTTTGGTTTTTAATAGATTGTATTTCCAATATTCTCATAATAATTGCTGAGATATAAGGAATACTTTGAATAAATATAGTTGCTGCAAATACATAAATTTCAGTAATACCTGTATAGTTTGTGAAAATTAAAGCAAAGAATGAAGTTAATAATAACACAGCTAAAATAGTTTCGTATTTTATTGGATTATCACTAGCTTTTTTATTTTTCCCACCTTTTTGAGTTCTTTTAAATGGTAAACCATCTTTTACAAAACCATCCCAAACTGCTTTGAAAATAATAAGTTGTAAACTCATAGATGCAATTGAGCTTAATATTGTATTTTTTAAACTTGCTTTTACTTTTATTCTATACAAAATAAATGTATGTAAAATATTTACTATAAATGCTGTAATAATTGGAATTGTTAATGGAATTGTAGGAATCGTAACCCCAACAAATATAATAACAGGAACCCAAATAATATTCATAACAGCCATAATAGGACCCATAGCATCACTTAACCAGAAAAACCAACCAGCGACAAATTTATTTTTTTGTCTAGGTGTCAAAGTTTTAGCAGATGGTTTAAATTCTCTCCAGTGTTTTTTAAGGATTTGAATAGCTCCATAAGCCCATCTATGACGTTGAGTTTTAAATGCTTCAATAGTATCAGGAAGTAATCCATAACCATATCTTCTATTTGTATAATGAGCTGAGTAACCAGCTTCAAATAGTCTAAGACCTAATTCACTATCTTCAACAATAGTATCAGTTCCCCAACCACCAACTTCCATCATAGAGCTTAGTCTTACCATTACCATAGTTCCATGAACAACAATTGCATTTTCTTCATTTCTATCAATCATTCCAATATCAAAGAAACCTGCATATTCTGCATTCATAGCGGCTTTTATAATTGACTCATCACCATCTCTATGATCTTGAGGTGCTTGAACAATTGCAACTTTTGGATCATCAAATAATGGAACTAAATCAACTAACCATCCAGATTCAACAACATAATCTGCATCAATAACTGCAATAATTTCAGCATTTTTATTTGTATGCTCTAAAGCTGCATTTAATGCACCTGCTTTAAATCCTGTACAAGTTATGTTCATAAATACAAATTTATCGCCTAGTTTTTTACATAACTCTTCAATTGGCTTCCAATAAAACTCTTCAGGAGTATTATTAATAACTACTAGAACTTCATAGTTTGGATATCTTAATTTTGCTAATGCTTCTAATGTTTCAGCTAAAACATCGGGTTGTTCTTTATACGCTGGAACATGGATTGAAACAAATGGAATATTATCAGATTTTAAATCTAAAGGAACAAGTCTTACTGGACCAATTCCTAAAGAGTTTCTAAATAATTCATTTGCTTTAGCAAGTGTAATTACAACAAGTGGAATCATTAAAAAAGTACCCATTCCCCACATAATCCACATACCAAAATTCATATAATTAGCAAATGGATAAATAACAGCCATAACAATACCAAATGCCATACCTTGTGCAGCAATTGCATATGCAAGTGCATGACTTACATTTAATTTTTGGTTTCTAAGTCCATTAAGAGTTAATAAAGCTCCAATAATAATTGCAGCAATCATTTGGTATAACCAATATTCATTTAACTCAATATCTCCACTTAAATAAAA
>JAHIWE010000012.1 GCA_018816105.1 bacterium
ATTTTTTTTAGCATATACAACTTTTCCATTTAATACAGAAACAACTTTGGCTTTTGGTTCATCACTTTTCAAAACAATTGATTCATTAAATAGTTTTATTTTATAAACAGGGTCATAATAAGTTCCAAAATTTTTAATAACTTTAAAAGATTTTAATGGAGCAATTGTTGCTATACCCTTATATTTTACAATCTTTACACCATCTGTTGAAGAGCCAATCTTTCTTACATCTAAATTTAGATTTTTTGCATATCTTTGATTTCTAACTTCAGCTGTTTGAATTTCTTGTTCATCTTCTTTATTTTCTTCTTCATCTCTTATACTTTTTTTAGCTTCTGATTTTTTTTGTGCAAGAAGTTGCTGTAGTCTTTCTCTTTTTTGCTCTTCTGCTTTTTTATTCTCTTCTTCTTTTAAAATATTTAATTCTGCAAGAAGATTTTTTAAAGAATCTTGTTGTTTTGCAACTTTATTTAACTCTTCTTGATAAGATTTATGTTGTTCTTCTAAGCTAACAAGAGAGCTTGAATGTTTTTGTTTTAGATTTGTTAGTTTCTCTTTTGTTTTTTGTCTATCTTGAATATATGAAGATATTTTATCTATATCTTTTTGATTAGATTTAGTATTTGTAGATAATGCATTATAGTTGTTATTTAATTTTAATACCTTATCTTTTGAGTGTTGTGATAAAAGTGTGTATATCTCACTATCAATTAACTCTTGTAAACTATTCTCAGAAGCTAATTTTAAAGCAATTGAGATTGAAAATTCTTCAATTATTGTATCAACAATTTGTTCTTCATTACTTGATTTTTCTTTGATTAATTCAGAAGATTTAGACTTAAGCTGATCTAGTTTTTCTTTGGCATCTTCAAGTAGTTTTTGATGTTCATCTATATCTGAATTAACTTGTTTTATATCTTTTTCAAGGGTAATAATATTTGAATTTTGCGCTTCAATCTTATCTGCTAACTCTTTTATTTTTAAACTTGTACTTTGTTCTTTTTGGGCACTTGAATTTAAAATCTTTTTATTCTGTTGGATTTTTTTATCAATACTTGTTGCAGAAAAAAGGATATTTGTACTTAAAAACAGAAGAAAAAATATTTTAGTCATTATTAATCTTGTACTTTAGTAAAACACCAAATATTGTAAAAATAGATATACAAAATGATAGTAAAAATATCTTCATTAATTCAACAGAAAGATTTATTTTAATATCTATAATATCGTGTAATTCTAAAGGAAATAAAACAGTCATATTATTTGAAACATAAAATAAAAATAGTGCACAAATTACAAATGCTAAGAATGAACTAAATAGTGCATAATTTAGAATAGACGAGGCACTATATAAAACAGAAGCTCCATGAAGCCTTAAAATAGCTATTTTAACACTATGTTCATGAAACCATAATTTTATTTGTTTTGCTATTATGATTATGGCAAATAGGGTAATTATAAAAAATAGTATAAATGAAACACTATTAAGTAGTAACAATAATAAATATATTTGATTATGATTTTTATAAAATACTTCTACTTTTCTTATGTTTTTATTTTGTAATAAAGTTTGTTTAATCTCTTCTAATTCACTACTTGTAGGAAATATTTCTAAATATATTTGATAAAAATTTGGAAGTTTTTGTTTTAATAATTCTATTGAGTTATCAGATAAACTAGATTTTATACTTGTAATAATTTTATCATTTGGTAAAGTTTGAATATTTTCTACTTTTATTCCTGCTAGTTCATTAATACTTTCTTTTACTAAAGGTGTATTTGTAACTATTACAATAGAATAATCCCTTGATATTTTAGATTTATAGTTTTCAACTACGTTATTTATTAATAAAAATATTGAAAAAGTAATTAACATTGAAAGTAGTGGAATTAAAAAAGCAAAAATATTTTTAAGAAACCTCATATATAATTCCATCCTCAATAGATAATTGTCTAAACTTTATTCCTAGATTTTTAGGAACTCTATGTGTTACAACAACAATAGTAATACCTAATTGCTCGTTTGCACCTTTTAATAAATTCCATACAACTTCAGCTGAATAATCATCAAGATTTCCCGTTGGTTCATCTGCTATGATTATTTTTGGATTATGTGCAAGTGCACGGGCAACTGCAACTCTTTGTTGCTCTCCACCACTTAGCTCATTTGGATAATAACCAGCTCTGTGAGTTAGTCTTACATGTGCTAATAGCTTATTTGCTTGATCTCTTGAAACTTCATGTGAATATCCATTTATTTTAAGTGGTATCATGATATTTTCTTCAATAGTATATTCATTGATTAGTTTATAATCTTGAAATATAATTCCAATATCTTTTCTTAGAACTCTAAGTTTTTTGCCTTTTATTCCAAAAACTTCTTGGTTTTCTATTTTCAAACTACCATGTTTTAAAGGAATATCTCCATAAAAAGATTTCAGAAGTGTTGATTTACCACTTCCTGAATTTCCTCCAATAAAGATAAACTCTTTTGGTTTGATAGTAAAATTACCTTTTTTTATAATGTATTTATTATCATCATATGAAAGATAAATATTCTTAGCTTCTATCATTTATTTAAAATCTCTTTTAATTTTTTATGCGCACTAATATTAGAGCTAGTTGGAAGTGGATTTCCTTGATAGTAAGAAATCTTGCCTTCATTTACATATAAATATTTTGTTACAGGTCTGTCAAAATTTCCCATTGTTAATTTTATTAGTCCTGAGTTATTTGCACTTTCAATAATATAAAGTTCTTCAACATGAATAAAATAGTTTGTTTCAATAATAGATTTTGTTGGAATCATTTTTAATAAATTTTCATAATCTATTTTAAAATCAAATGAAAAATCAAAATCTAAATTAATATTTGCATCTTCGTTAAAAGCTTCTAAAACAACATCATAAATATTTTTACCTTGTTTTTTCCATCTATCTTCATATTTACTTGATACTGCTAAATCTTTATTTATATCAATAGTTATTCTTCCTTTTGGAAGGTTTGTTAAAACTTCAGTACAAAAATCAAAATATTTTCTACTATCTGTTCTAAGCTCTAGTGTTCCACCAATTTTAAGAACTCTTAATGCTTCATTTACAAACTCATTTGAGTAAATTCTTCTATGGGGCTTTTTATCCCAAGGAACAGGGAAGTGTACAAAAATTTTACCAACTTTATTTGATTCAATAAACTCCATAAAAAGTCTTGCATCATAATTTACAACTAAAACATTTGTAATATTTTGAAGTTCAAGTTGTTTTAATAGTTGCTCTATTGATGGATAGTGTATCTCTAATCCAACAAATTGAATATTTGGATTTGCTTTTGCTTGATGTAAAAGATGTCTACCACTTCCAAATCCTATCTCTATTTGGATCTCTTTATCTGTATTAAAATCATCAACAAAATAGTTAATATCTTTTAAATATTCATTTTTTGCTTCTTCTTTAAATTTTAAATTATTTGTATTTGTAAATAATACATTTGATTCATTTAGATTTACATATGCATTTAAAGCATTTTTCATAACAGTAACAGGAGAAATTCTTGTTACTTTATCAGCTTTAATCATAAAATTATCATCTTTTGTTTTTAAAGATAATAATAACTCTTTCCCTTTATTTTCTAATGCAATTTTATACTCAGTTTTTCTTACTTTTTGTGTAAAATTATAAGATTTAGCAATAAACTTAAAGTCTACTCCATCTTTTGATGATGGAGTAGTAATTAACTCTTTTTTTTCAAATACTATATGTGGCATTTATCTTCTTATCATAATTTATTTTAGTTTTGGTAATGTTAATGATGTTTCATCTGTTCTTTCAGAAACTAGTCCAAACTCATCATTTGCTTGAATTGAGTATTTATACTCTACACCACTTAGAATATCAGTATCTTCAAATCTTAAATCATTAATATTATTGAAATTTAAAGTTTTGTATTCAAAAAAGTTAAGCCTAATTCTTTTTTGAACATTATATGAAATAGCTCTATTATCTCCAGCTCTCCAATTTAAGATAGCTTTATTCCCTTGTATTTGACCTAATGTTAATATAGGTTTAGCAGGTTTACCTAAAGTTTTACCTTCAATAGCATTACCTTTAAATGGACTTTGTAAGTGATCTTTATCTATTGCAATTACTCTATAATAGTAAGATTTTCCATCATCATTAATCTTATCTTCATATTCTAAAACATCAGAATTTACAGTTGCAATTTTGCTAAACCCTAATGAACTATAACTACTTCTATGAATTTCATATTTGATTATATCACTTGTATTTGACGCATTCCATGATATATTAATCTTTTTTGTTTGATTATTTGAAGCTTTAATGTTTGTTACATCTAATGGTAAAGCTTTCGTTTTTCCAACAACAACAGGACTTGGTGCTGATTCAACATGATTAAAAGTAAATGCTTTTATTCTATATTTGTAACTTGTATTATTATCTAAGCCAGTATCTATGTATTCAACTTGAAGTCTTTGATCAACTGTTTTTAAATGAATCCACTCATTTAAAGTCGTATTGAATTTTTCAATTCTATAATATTCAATTCTTTTATCTTGATGCGGTCTCCACAATAGTTTTACTCTATTTGGTAACTCAGAAATTGCTTGAACAAAACTAACAGGCACAATTCGAGGAAGTGTTTGTACCATATATGCATCTGTAGTTCTTGATTCACTACCATCAGAAGTTTTTGCTGAAATTTGATAAGCATATTTTGTATTTGGTTCTAAGTCTTTATCTACATAGTGAGTAGCATATCTATTTTCAATAGTTTTTACTAGTTTTAGACTTTTCCCATCTTTTTGTAAATCTGTTCTATAAAAGTTATATCCAATTACTTTTGGGTCATTAACTTTTTGCCATTCAAATCCAATAGATACAATATCTGGAATTGATTTGATAGAATTAAAATCTACAGTTTCAATTGATTCATTTATTTTTGGTTTAGTAGGAGTATTTAAACCGTCAAATACATTATTACATCCACTAAATAGAAGTATTAAAGCTGCTAATGATGTAGCTTTCATTAAGTGTGTCATGCATATTCTCCTTTTGGAAGTTATTATTTAAGAAATCATTTATGTCTTTGGGTAAATTTGCTTTGAAACTCATTTGCTCATTAGTTATTGGGTGAGTTAAATAAAGATAATAAGCATGCAAATAAAATCTATTTATTTTATTTAATTCGCCCTTAAAACCATATAAATTATCTCCAAGTATATGCCTATTCATCGAACTTAAGTGAACTCTTATTTGATGTGTTCTTCCTGTATATAATTTTGCTGCTATTAATTCAAATTTTTCATTATTACTTAATGCAATTTTTGAAAAAGCTGATTTTGCATTTCTTCCATCTTCTTCAATTGACATTTTTAATCTATTATTTGAATTTCTACCAATTGGTTTTTCTACAATAATATTTTCTTTTAAAGGCATATCAATGATTGCTAGATAGTACCTTCCCATTGATTTATCTTCTAGTTGTTTTGATAATCCTAAATGTGCTTCGTTTGTTTTTGCAACAACCATAACACCGCTTGTTCCTTTATCAAGTCTATGAACAATTCCATGTCTTTCTTCACCACTAATAGTTGAAAGTGAGATTTTTTTTAATTTTAGCCAATCAACTAAAGTTGCATCTTTAACACTTGGTGCATCATGAACTGTTAGATTATAAGGTTTGTTTATTACTAAGATATGCTCATCTTCGTAAATAATCTCTACATTTTTGTCTTTTAAAGACTCTTTTACAAAAAATTCATCTTTAACTGGATTTAACTCAAGTTCAGGAAAATGAACTTCAACCATCTGATTCTCTTTTAATTTTAAGCCAGTTTTACTTACTGTTTTACCATCAACTTTTACGTACTCTTTTTTTATAAGTTGCTCTATTTGATTCCTTGATGCATCAATTTGTGATGCAAGAAATTTATCTAGTCTATTTGTTTCAAAAACAATAAAATTTTTATCCATATTTAGATACTCTTCCATTATGCGTTTATTTGATAAAAGAATTATTTCCCATTTTGATTATTTGTTAATAATATTTGTTTTACCATTGATATTCTTATCATACCATTTAATTAGTGAAACAAACGAACTATTAGCTAATAAACAAATAGTTTATTTTACAATTTCTTTTTTTGCTTTCTTTATAGTGTTTATTTTACCTATTAGAAAGAAACTAAGAATTATCCCAACTTTATACTGGATTGGTATAGCATTATTGCTGGCTGTTGAGTTTTTTGGTATTTCAAAATTAGGTGCGCAAAGATGGATATATATTCCTGTTTTAGGAACAACAATTCAGCCTTCAGAGCTTATAAAACCAATTTTTATTCTTATGTTAGGATATTTGATTCAGCATAAACCACCACCTAAAAATGGTTACAATATTATGGATTTTATTTATTTTTCATTTTATATATTATTACCTTTTGTTTTAATAGCAAAAGAGCCTGATTTAGGAACGGCATTAGTATTATTATTTGTAGGTTATGGAATTTTATTTATTATTGGTGTAAATTGGAAAATTTGGGCTAGTATAATTCTTGTGATTGGAATTTCTTCACCTTTTATTTATACTTATTTAATAAAAGATTATCAAAAGAAAAGAATTACAGATTTTATTTCTGAAAAACCTAGTTACCATGTACAACAATCAATTATTGCAATTGGTTCAGGTGGACTTACTGGAAAACTAAGTGAAGAGGCAACTCAAACACAATTGAAGTTTTTGCCAATTGCAACAAGTGACTTTATCTTTGCGTATTTTGTTGAAAGATATGGCTTTTTAGGTGCAATTGGATTAATATTTTTATATGTATTATTAATAATGCACCTTTTTACAATAAACTATTATTTCAAAGATGATTATTTAGTTAGAGCTTTTGCATCGGGATTAGGGCTTTTAATATTTTTTAATATGAGTATTAATATTTTAATGGTTATTGGATTTGCCCCAGTTGTTGGACTTCCTTTACCACTATTTTCTTATGGTGGTAGTTCTTTTGTTAACTTTGTAGTTACCTTTGCTATTTTAGAAAACCTATTAGCATTTAGATATATGAATTTATATAATTATGAAAGAAAATTATAAAATAGAAGTTTATCTTCTATTTTAGTTAAAACTCTATTTAAAGCATTTCTTGTTTTTGTAAAACTTCATTTAAAATCTCTAAATCATAAATTGATTTACCACAATTTTCTTTACTAGTTTGTATATTAATAACTTTTTCTTCTTTTTCATTTATATATTCATAATCTAAAATATAATCTTTTTTTAGTAAATCTAAGCTACTTTCATCTTCACAAAGTGAATTTTGTATTTGTTTTTTGAATCTATTTTTATCAACATCTCTATTTAAAGAAACATCAAATAATTGATAGTTATAAAATATTGTTTTATTTTTCTTGTAAATATCAATTAAAACACTTACTGAATCAACTTGAATAGGTAAGTTTTGTTTAAAATCTTCTATCTCTTTTTCAATTGCATAATCTTCTAAAAAATAAAATTTTATGGTATCTATCGAAAAACTTAAGGAAAAAAATAAATTAATACTAACTACAGTTTTTGCTATAAAAGACCATAATCTTGAACCTTTATAGTTATTAGCACTTTTAAAAATAATCATAAAAATTAAAATAGCATAAATAAACATGGCAAAAAATAATATAAGTTCTGACAAATTCTTATGGATAAAAGGATTTTGATTAAATTCTAGTTGAAAAAATATTTCTATAAAAAAAGATAGTCCAATGAACCAAAACCAAAAGCTTATAAATAATGAGACTTCCCCTTTTAATAGTTTTTTTAAATACTCTTTCATTTCATTCATTATAATCCTTAATATGCTTGATAATTAACGTTAAATTTTAGTTTTGTTGATGTTGTCGGTCTTGGATAATCTTTATAGGCTATTTCTATTAATTCTAGTGAATATTTATCAAATACTTCATATCCTGATGAACTTGTAATCTTCAAATTAGTAATACTTCCATCGGGATGAAACATAAATTCAACAATATTAACTCCCCCAATTCTAAGTTTTGCAGCAAGTTTTGGATAACCAAGTCGATTTAAAACTCTTTGTGTTATAACTTGAAAATTATTTAAATTTTTTTCTAAATAAGCTTTTTGTATTTTTGTAAAAGATTGATATTCTTCTCCATAAAGTTTTTCTAATTCATTTAAGATTTCTTTATTAATAGGTTCTTTTTGTGATAAAAAATCTTCCAAAATACTATTTTGTAAAGAGTTGTTTTTATTTACAATTTGTTCTTTTACAACTTTTTCTTGAAAATTCTTAGATTTTTCAACATCTACTTGTTTTTTTTGTTCAATTTTTTTTTCAATTTTTTTTGCTTCAGTAATTTTATTTTCTTTTATTTTTGGTGACACTTCATTATTTATTTTTTTTACTACTTTTTCAATAGGTTTTTCTACTTCATTAATCTCTTGTTTTATTTCTTGTTTTTTTAATTTTACAAATTTTACATCAGATTTTTTTTCAGTTTTTTCATCTTTTTGTTTGTTTTGAATAAATTCTTTATCCTTGTATTTATTAAATGCTATAAAATGCAAAGATATTGAAATAATAAAGGCTAGGATAATAATTCTCATAGCGCGATTATAGTACAATTACACTAATAAATGATTAAGAGGAATGTGAATGTTTGATAAATCAATTAAAGCTTATGAAGAAGCTTGTAAAGTAATTCCAGGTGGAGTTGATTCACCTGTACGAGCTTTTAAAAGTGTTGGTGGCGGGCCGCTTTTTATAGAAAGAGGAGAGGGTGCATATTTATTTGATGTAGATGGAAATAAATATTTAGATTTTATTCAAAGTTGGGGACCATTAATTTTTGGTCATTGTGATAAAGATATTGAAAATGCAGTGATTGAAACTGCAAAAAAAGGTTTATCTTTTGGAGCTCCTTGCGAACTTGAAACACAATTAGCTAGTGAAATAGTTGAAATGTATGACAATATTGATAAAGTTAGATTTGTGAGCTCTGGAACTGAAGCTACTATGAGTGCTATTAGACTTGCACGTGGCGTAACAGGGAAAAATGATATTTTAAAATTTGAAGGTTGTTACCATGGTCATTCAGATTCACTTTTAGTTCAAGCTGGATCTGGATTAGCTACTTTTGGAACACCAAGTAGTCCAGGAGTTCCTGCTGATTTAACAAAACATACTTTAGTTTGTGAATATAACAATATTGAAAACTTAAAAAAATGTTTTGAAGAATCATCTGATATTGCTTGTATCATTATTGAACCAATTGCAGGAAATATGGGATTAGTTCCAGCTTCACAAGAGTTTTTAGCAGCTTGTCGAGAATTATGTGATGAAAATGGAACATTATTAATTTTTGATGAAGTTATGACAGGATTTAGAGCAAGTCTAACAGGTGCTAGTGGACTTTCAAAAACTAAAGCTGATATTATCACTTTTGGTAAAGTTATTGGTGCTGGAATGCCTGTTGGTGCTTTTGCTGCGAATAAAGAAATTATGGGTCATTTAAGTCCTGATGGTGCTGTTTATCAAGCAGGAACTTTAAGTGGAAATCCAGTTGCAATGGCAGCAGGACTTGTAAGTCTTAGAAAAATAAAAGCTGATCCTTCTATTTATAAAGAGTTAAATGCAAAAGCACTTAGATTAACAAATGGATTAAAAGAAGTAGCAAGTTTAAATAATATTGGTTTGCAAGTTGATACAAGAGGAAGTATGTTTGGATTTTTCTTTGCTGATAAAATGCCAACAAATTTCAAAGAAGTATCAAGTTTTTGTGATTTCAAAAGATTTGCTACATTTCACCACGAAATGTTAAAAAGAGGTTTCTATTTTGCTTGTTCTCAATATGAAGCTGGATTTATTTGTACTAAAATGACAAACGATGATATTGACGCTTGTATTAGTGCAGCTAATGAAGTGATGAAAAATTTATAGTTATAAACGTTAGACAAGAGTTATTCTGTTAGAGTTTGTTTCTTTAGCTTATAGTTTTACCTAATAGCATAAAAAGAAATTTAATAATTAAAAAGGTCCATTTAAATATGGACTGATAAAAAGGGAAAAAAATGCCAACAATTAAAAATGTAGAATTAACAAAAAAAGCAAATGTTTATTTTGATGGAAAAGTAACAAGTAGAAGTTTTGTAGATGAAAATGGAGTAAAAAAATCATTAGGTATTATGATGCCAGGTGAATATACTTTTGGTACAGATGCAGCTGAACATATGGAAATTATTTCAGGTAAAGTTGAAATTCTAATTGCTTGTGGTGATAGTAACTGGGAAACTATTAATGGTGGAGAATATTTTGAAGTTCCTGCTAATTGTTCTTTTGAAATTAAAGTTTTAGAGATAACAGATTATTGTTGTACTTATTTAGCATAAGTTTGGATTTTTATGGAAGATAATCAAAATAACGAAAAACCAAAACATCAGGACAAAATTGTAGCACTTGATAGTTTATCTCTAGGGATTTCTATAGTTGCAGCTATTATCATAGGTTTTGGTGTTGGATATGGTTTAAAACAATTAACAGGATATACATGGGCCTTATGGGTTGGAATTGCATGGGGAATAGCAGCAGCTCTTTTAAATATTTATAGAGCATATAAAAAAGCACAAAAAGTATATGAAGGAATGGAAAACGATCCTAGATATGCATATAGAGCAAAACATGGAGATAAATCTTTTGATGAAGATGAAGATTAATCCAGAAATTTTGAAGTTTGCAAAGGTCTTTATTCTTTTAGACCTTTGTGTGATTATTTACGCTTTTTTATTTCACAATAGCTTATGGGCTTTAAATACTCAAGTTGCATTTCTCTCTTCTTTATTTATTACAATTGCCTCTTTTTTATCATATAAAAGAAATATTCAAAATAGAATATTAAATCTTGATATGACACAAACTAATCAATCATTTGATAGAGATAAAATCGATGAAATAGATGACCCTTATGATTTATATACTGAGTATGAAGAAATCCCAGAAAGTGAATTAACCCCTGAAAAGATAAAAGAGATTATTAATGATGAAAAATCAAAGGTAAAGAAAAATACATTAAAAAATACTTTGTTTTCTGCTGGTGGTTTTTTATCTCTTTATAGAGTTTTAGGTTATGCTATTTTGATTTTTGGATTTTTTGCATTAAATAATAATCATATTTTTATGCCATTAGGTTTTATAATTGGTTTAGGAATTGTACCATTAGGAGTTTTATTTTCAAAGCTTACAAAATAAAGCTTTGAAAATAATTTTAAAGAATTAGTGGTAAATCTATAGTTATTTTATCTTCATCTAAAGTTAGTATAAAAGAGTTATTTTCTTTTATATTTATTGAAGAAAAATCATTTTTCTCATTTGATGATATTTCTACACTTATTAATGAATATTTTTTTCCATCAATTTTAATGTACTCACCGATTTTTAGTAAAATAGAGCAAGTAACACTTTTCTTATCTTTGAATGCTTCAAAGATTTGATTTAATGTTTTTATAAAAGTACTAGCATCTAGTTTAAACTCAGGTATTGATGGATCATAATTTTTTATAAAATTGATATTTGTTTTAATTTTACTTGTTGAAATAGCTAAATCAACTAATGTAAAAATATTTGTAACATTAATATTTTTTATATTCAAATTATTCTCTTTTTTTACCATCGCACTTTTATATAGTTTCATATGAATTTCATCTTCATTTTCATACATAACAGTTATGGCATAAAAAGTATAGTTTTTTATACTTAAATCAATATATGATGTCTGTGCTCCAAAAGTTTTTGGAGCATAGGTTAAAGCTAAATCAAAAAGTTCTTTTTGTTTTATTCTATTTAATAAAAACTGAGCTTCAGAATTAGAATATATAATCTTTGAATTGGATGAAAAAGACAAAATTGGATTTAAATCTAATTCAACCCATTCTTCAAAAAAACTCATAATTCTAGCTCTCTACGTAATTTTTCAGATTTTTTCCTACTTTTGGATGCTTTAATTTCTTAATAGCACTTGATTCAATTTGTCTAACTCTTTCTCTTGTTACTGAAAGTTCTTTACCAATCTCTTCTAGTGTTCTATCACTTGCATCTTCCATAAGACCAAATCTCATTCTGATAACTGCTTGTTCTCTTTCATTTAATTGACCTAATATTTGATCAATTTGATTTTGTAAATCTTCTTTCATAATATTATCAACAGGTGTTGGAGCTTTTTCATCAGGAACGAAATCTCCAAACTTACCATCATCATCGCTTCCAATTGGAGCTTCTAAAGATACAGGCTCTTTAGTGATTTTGATTACTTGCTTAACTTTATCTACAGGAAGTCCTACTTCTTTTGCGATTTCATCAACATCTGGCTCTTTACCATTTTCTTGAATACCTTTTCTAATGATTTTATTGATTCTATTGATAGTTTCAATCATGTGAATTGGAATTCTAATAGTTCTTGCTTGATCCGCAATTGCTCTTGAAATTGCTTGTCTAATCCACCATGTTGCATAAGTAGAGAATTTATAACCTTTTTTATATTCAAACTTATCAACAGCCTTCATAAGACCGATGTTTCCTTCTTGAATTAAATCTAAGAATGGTAAACCTCTATTTGTATATCTTTTTGCAATAGATACAACAAGTCTAAGGTTTGATTTTGCCATTCTTGTTTTAGAAGTATCAGTAATTTGCTTACCTCTTTTAATTTGTTCAAGAACATCTTTTAATTCTTCAGGAGTTAAATCAAATCCACCTTTAGATGCTTCTTTTGTTTGAAAAAGTTTTTTAATTTCCATATAAGAAGAAACCATAGTAGCTTCAGGAACCATAGAAGTAATTTGTGCTTTTGTTAAATTAACAATATTATCTAAAATCTTTTTATGATTTTTTAATAAAGTTTCATTAAATAAAGGTAATTTATACTCTAATCTTTTTAATTCACCATCAAAACCTGTATCAGATTTTAAAGCTGTTTCCATTGCTTTTACAATTTCAGTAATTAATTTAGAAGTAGGTCCTAAATCTAAAAGAGCTTCTTTTAAAATTTTCTTTTTAAATGCAACTGCAAGATTGAAAGTCATTTGATCTACTTCATCATCTGATTTTGCAGTCTCTTTAGCTGAAAATTTAAGCCAATCTTTTTTTGCTTTTTCTAAGATTTTAAAAGCTTCGATAATAGTTTGTGCTCTTTTATCAAGTTTTTTTTGCTTTTTAACGCCACCTTTTTCTTCATCAGAGTCAACATCACTGTCTCCATCTGAATCATCATCAATTGGTTCATCTTCGATTTCTTCATCATCATTATTATCTGAATCATCATCATCAAAGTTTCTAAATAGTTCTTTAACTTTTCTTTCTCTATTTACTAAAGGCTCTCTATATTCTAAAATGAAATCTATTAAGTATGGAACATAACAAATTGCATCAAGAATAATATCTTCACCCATTTCAATTTTTTTAGAGATTTCAATCTCTTCTTCTTTTGTAAGTAATGGGATTTGTCCCATTTCTCTTAGGTACATTCTAACAGGAGAATCAGATCTTGACCATTCTAATAACTCTTTATTTTTCAATAAATCGTAAACGTCATCTTCATTTTCTATTAACTTTTCTCTTAATTCTCTTCTTTTTTTAGCTTCTTCTGCATTCATTCTTTTTGCTTGTTCTTGCGAACTAATTACAGTTACATTACATAATTGTATTAAGGCTAAAAGTTTTTTGATGTTTGGACCAGAAGGTGCTTTAGGGAAGATTTTAATAATTTTTTCGTAAGTAAGTACTGAATCTTTATACTCTTTTACAAGTTGTTCAATAACTTTATTTATATCTTTTACACTCATTGTATTATGAAATCCTCTTCGTAAGATGGTCGGATATTATACCCAAATTACTTAAGAAATCTATTAAAAAAAAACTATTTAAACAAATATTACTAAAAAATTCGCTAAAATGCATTTTTTTTGAAAATATTCATTTAGTGAATTTTAAAATTTATTAAACTCAAGGACATAAAATATGAATGAAATTACTGGAAAAGTATGGAATTTTGGCGCTAATATCGATACGGATGTTATTATTGCTGCAAGATATTTAAATAGTTCAGACCCTGAACATTTAGCTAAGTACGTTATGGAAGATGCAGATCCTGAGTTTCCTAAAAAGTTACAAAAAGGTGATATTATAGTTGCTGGTGAGAATTTTGGATGTGGTTCAAGTAGAGAACACGCTCCGATTGCATTAAAAGCTGCTGGAGTTGCTGCTGTTATTGCTCCATCATTTGCAAGAATTTTTTATAGAAATGCTTTTAATATGGGATTACCAATTTTTGAATTACCTGAATCTTTAGAGATTAAAGAGGGTGAAGTAATTAGTGTTAATTTAGATAATGGTGAAATTACAAATAAAACTACTAATAAAACTTATAAATTTATACCAATTCCTCCTTTTATGCAAGAATTAATTGCAGCTGGTGGATTAATTAATTTTGCAAAAACAGAAATGGGAAAGGCATAAAAATGAGAAGCTATAAAATATCAATAATCAAAGGTGATGGAATAGGACCAGAGATCGTAGATGAAGCAATTAAAGTATTAAATTCAGTTGCAAAAAAATGTGATTTTACTTTAGATTATAAAGAATACTTAATGGGTGGTATTGCTATTGATACTACTGGTATTCCATTACCTACTGAAACTGTAACAGGTGTATTAGATTCTGATGCTTGTTTATTTGGTTCAATTGGTGGAGAAAAATGGGATACATTACCAAGAGAATTAAGACCTGAAACTGGATTATTAAAATTTAGAGAAGAGATGGGTGTTTACGCAAACTTAAGACCTGCTATTGTTTATGATGAACTTGTTAATGCTTCAACACTAAAACCTGAAGTAATTCAAGGTTGTGACATTATGGTAGTACGTGAATTAATTGGTGGAATTTACTTTGGTCAGCCAAGAGCAAATGATGGATTTAAAGCTTATAATACAATGGTTTATACAAAACCAGAAATTGTAAGAATTGGTAAACAAGCATTTGAATTAGCTATGAAAAGAGATAAAAGAGTTTGTTCTGTTGATAAAGCAAATGTATTAGAAGTTTCTCAACTATGGAGAGATACTATGAATGAATTAGCTAAAGATTATCCAGAAGTAACTCTTTCACATATGTATGTAGATAATGCAGCAATGCAACTTGTAAGAAATCCAAAACAATTTGATGTAATTGTAACTGGAAATATATTTGGAGATATTCTTTCAGATACAGCTTCAATGGTAGTTGGATCAATTGGACTTTTACCATCAGCTTCAACAGGAGATAAAACAGCAATTTATGAACCAATTCATGGATCAGCTCCTGATATAGCAGGAATGGGAATAGCAAATCCAATAGCAACAATTTTAAGTGCTGCAATGATGTTAAGATACTCTTTAAATGAAATTAAAGCAGCAGATATGATAGAAGATGCAATAAAATCAGTATTAAAAGATGGATATAGAACAAAAGATTTAGCTTCATTTGACGCTAAGGAAGTTTTAAATACTTCTGCTATGGGCGATTTGATAGCTGCTTACATAAATAAATAATTAAAGAAAGCCTTGTGCTTTCTTTTCTTTCTTTTCTTTAAAATATAAATCAAAATAATCATTTTAATCTTTAATACAAATTAATAATTTTTTGTTATAATATAAATAAAAAATTGGATAAAGTAATATGAAAGAAAAATATAGACTAATTACAAGAAGTGATATGGATGGTTTGGTATGTGGTACATTACTCACATATCTTGATATCATTGATGAAGTTGTATTTGTTCATCCAAAAGATATGCAAGATGGTAAAGTTGAAATTACAGCAAATGATATAACAACGAACTTACCTTATGTTGATGGTGTTTATATGGCTTTTGATCATCATTTTTCTGAAACTCTTAGAAATGAAAAAAAAGAAAATCATATTATTGATCCAAGTGCACCAAGTGCAGCTCAGGTTGTTTTTGAATATTATGGAGGGGATGAAGTTTTCCCTGGTTATTTTACAGGAATGATGAATGGTGCTAACAAAGCTGATAGTGCAGATTTTATTGAAGATGATATATTAAATCCTAGAGCTTGGGCATTACTAAGTTTTATTATGGATTCAAGAACAGGACTTGGAAGATTTAAAGATTTTAAAATTTCAAACTACCAATTAATGATGGATTTAATTAAGTATTGTTCAAGACATAATATTGATGAGATTTTAGAATTATCAGACGTAAAAGAGAGAGTTGATTTATATTTTAAATATGAAAATGAATTCAAAGAACAGTTAAATGAAATCACAACAAAAAGAGATAATTTATTAATTATAGATTATAGAAACATTGAAACAATTTGGCCAGGAAATAGATTTATGGTCTATGCTATGAATCCAGAACAAAATATTTCAATTCATATTATGTATGCTAAAGATAAAGAAAAAATTGCATTTAGTGTTGGAAAATCTATTATTAATAAAACATCAAATACAAATGTTGGTGAATTAATGCTTAAATATGGTGGTGGTGGCCATAAAGCAGCAGGTGGGTGTCAAATAGATATCGAAGATGCTCAAATTGTATTAGAAGAGATAATTAAACAAATTAATCAAGATGGTTAACTAAAAAGAAGTTGATTAAAACTTCTTTTTTAATATTTCATAAAATTCTTCAAAAGAGGCTAGGTTTAAATTTGCTTCTCTTTGCTTTTTCCCCCACATAGGTTCTGGAAAAAATGAATCTTCTTTAAATCTTGCCATTACATGAAAATGAACATGGGGAACATAATTCCCAAATGAAGCTATATTTATTTTATCTGGTTTAAAATAATTTAACATCTCTTTTTCAATAATATCTAGGTATTTCCAAATTTCTAGTTTTGTTTTGTCATCACATTGTGAAAACTCTTTTATACTTTCATTTGTAAATATTTTTAACCATGGAATTTCTGAAGATTCTATTTCAATTTTAATTAATTCATTTTTATATATTAATGACAAAGATAATCCTTTTATTTAATCTGATATATCAAATATTACAATAAATATGATTAAAGCTAATAAACTATTATGCATTCAACAAGGTTTAAGCAAAAATTAATTATAATCCAACTCCATTTTTCAACCATTGAGGAAGTTTTTATAAAATATTTTTATTTTATAAAGAGTTGGTAAAAGCTTAAAAGTAAAATATATTTATTTTTTAAGGCTTTTTCCTGTTGATAAATCGGCAACAACACAAAAAAAGAGGAGACAGACTTATGAAAGTAAGAGCTTCAGTAAAGAAAATGTGTGATAAATGTAAGGTTATCAAAAGAAGAGGTGTCGTAAGAGTAATCTGCGAAAACAAAAAACATAAACAGAGACAAGGATAAAACACATGGCAAGAATCGCAGGTGTTGATTTACCAAATAAAAAGAGAATGGAATATGCTTTAACGTATATCTTCGGAATCGGATTAAATAACTCTAGGTTAATTTTAGATGCTGTTGGAATTGATTACAACAAAAGAGCTTTTGAATTAACAGAAGACGAAGCAGCAATTATCAGAAAAGAAATCCAAGACAACTATTTAGTTGAGGGTGATTTAAGAAAAAAAGTTGCTATGGATATTAAAGCTTTAATGGATTTAGGTTCATACAGAGGGTTAAGACATAGAAAAGGTTTACCTTGTAGAGGGCAAAAGACTAAAACTAATGCTAGAACAAGAAAAGGTAAAAAGAAAACTGTTGGTGCAGCAACTAAATAAGGGATTGTAGATGGCAAAAAGAAAAGTTACTAGAAAAAAAATTGTAAGAAAAAATATTGCTGACGGTATCGTACATATTGCTGCAAGTTTTAACAATACAATGGTTACAGTTACAGATAATGCAGGAAACGCAATCGCATGGTCAAGTGCTGGAAACTTAGGATTCAAAGGTTCTAAAAAATCAACTCCATTTGCAGCGCAGGCAGCTGTTGAAGATGCAATGGCAAAAGCAATGGAACACGGAATCAAAAACGTTGGGATAAAAATTCAAGGACCAGGTTCAGGTAGAGATACAGCTGTTAAAGCAGTTGGAGCTATGGATGGAGTTAGAGTTACTTGGTTAAAAGATGTTACACCATTACCACATAATGGTTGTAGACCTCCTAAAAGAAGAAGAGTGTAAGGAGTAAATAATGGCAAGATATAGAGGACCAGTAGAAAAAATCGAAAGAAGACTTGATGCGGATCTTGGACTTAAAGGTGAGAGAAGATTATCAGGTAAAAGTGCTTTAGAAAAAAGACCATTTGCTCCAGGACAACACGGACAAAGAAGAGCTAAAATTTCAGAGTATGGTTTACAATTAAGAGAAAAACAAAAAGCTAAATTCATGTATGGTGTTTCTGAAAAACAATTCAGAAAATACTTTAAAGAAGCAGCTAGAGTTGAAGGTAATACAGGAGCTAATCTTATTACTTTACTTGAAAGAAGATTAGACAACGTTGTTTATAGAATGGGATTTGCTACAACTAGAGCAAATGCTAGACAATTTACAACTCATGGACACGTTTTAGTAGATGGTAAAAAAGTTGATATTCCTTCTTTCATCGTTAAAGCTGGACAAAAAATTGAAATTAAAGAAAAATCTAAATCTAATCCTCAAGTTGTAAGAGCATTAGAATTAACTAACCAAACAGGTATTGTTGATTGGGTTAATGTTGATAAAGATAAAGTATTTGGAATTTTCACAAGAATCCCAGCTAGAGAAGAAGTTGTTATTCCTGTTGAAGAAAGATTAATCGTAGAGTTATATTCTAAATAATAAGTAAAAGGTAGTTAATGAAAAAATTTGCAGAGACACCGTTTTTACCAACTGAAGTTGAAATAGAGGCTATCAGTGATAATGAAGCTAAAATATCAGCATATCCATTTGAAGATGGTTTTGCAATTACTTTGGCACACCCTTTAAGAAGACTTTTATTAAGCTCTTCAGTTGGTTATGCACCAATTGCAGTGAAAATAGAAGGTGCTTCACATGAGTTTGACTCATTAAGAGGTATGTTAGAAGATATAGCTATTTTTGTTATAAATTTAAAGAATATTAAGTTTAAAATAAATGGTGATAAAGAACAAGTTGTAGTTGAATATTCTTTCAATGGACCAAGAGAAATTAAAGGTGAAGACCTTGTAAATTCTGATGTGGAAATTGTATCAAAAGATGTTCATTTAGCAACTATTAATAGTGACTGTAACTTAACGTTTTCAGTTATTATTCAAAAAGGTATTGGTTATATGCCAAGTGAAGACATTAGAGATATTGTTGGACCTGATTACATTCCAATCGATGCTTTCTTTACACCTGTTAAAAAAGTGGTTTATGATATTGAAAAAATGTTAGTTGAAGATAATCCTAACTTTGAAAAAGCTGTATTTACTATACAAACAAATGGACAAATTTCTCCAATTACTGCTTTTAAAGAAGCTGTATCTGTTATGTATGCACAAATGTCAGTGTTTAACAAAGTATTTGATTTATCAGAAGTAACAGTAAGCGAAAGTGGTGAAGAGCCAGTTGAACTTAAAGAATTAGTTATTAAAATTGATGATTTAAATTTAAGTGCTAGAAGTTTTAACTCTTTAGATAGAGCTGGACTAAAATTCCTTGGTGAATTAGTACTTATGAGTGAAGTTGAAGTAAAAAATATTAAAAATCTTGGGAAAAAATCTTATGATGAGATTGCTGAAAAGTTAGAATCACTAGGTTACCCAGTTGAAAATACACTTCCAGAAAATGTTGCTTCTGCATTAAGAAGAAAATTAGAGCAACTAAAAGCATAATTAAGGGTTTAATATGAGACATAAGCATGGATATAGAAAGTTAAGTAGAACTTCTTCTCATAGAAAAGCATTGTTAAAAAACATGGCAATTGCGATTATCGAAAGAGAAAAAATTGAAACAACTGTACCTAAAGCAAAAGAATTAAAAAGATATATTGAAAAATTAGTAACTGTTGCTAGAAACGCTGATTTAAATACACATAGATATGTATTTGCAGCTTTACAAAGTAAAGAAGCTACTAAAAAATTAATTAACGAAATTGCACCAAAATACGAAGGTAGAAATGGTGGATATACTTCAATAGTTAAAACTAGAATCAGAAGAGGGGATGCTACTCCAATGGCGTTCATCTCATTCGTATAGTATTTAAATATTATATTTTTTAGAGGGGATAGAACTTATGTTCTATCCCTTTTTTTATTTTAAAATAAAAATAAAACTTTCATTAAAAAATCAATCTATAACCTATTTTTAATCATTTTTTTGATAAAATCCAGCGTAATACTATTATTGTAAATTATAGGAGAAGCGTTTGATAAGCCTAAAAGAAGCACTAACTTTAGCTAGTGATGATGTAATAAAATTAAGAGATGATTTAACTTCAAAAATAAAAGAAAGCAACATAGGTGCCTATGTTGAACAATTAACTTCAACAGATATTTCACAATCAGGTTCAGGAATTCCAATAGCTATAAAAGATAATATAAATGTTAAAAATTGGGAAATTACTTGTTCTAGTAATATTTTAAAAGGTTATATTTCACCTTATAATGCAACTGTAATTAATAATTTGGAAAAAGCTGGTTTATCTGGATTTGGTAGAACAAATATGGATGAGTTTGCAATGGGAAGTTCTACGGAATCTTCTTGTTATGGAAAAACATTAAATCCACTTGATAATACAAAAGTTCCAGGGGGAAGTTCAGGTGGAAGTGCTGCTGCTGTTGCTGCTGGAATTGCAATTGCTGCACTTGGAACTGATACAGGTGGAAGTATTCGACAACCTGCTGCTTATTGTGGTGTTGTTGGGATGAAACCTACATATGGTAGAGTTTCAAGATATGGAATTACAGCTTATTCTTCTTCTTTAGATCAATGTGGACCTATCACACAAAATGTTGAAGATGCTGCTATTTTATACGATATCATTTCAGGATATGATCCTATGGATTCAACATCTGCAAATATTGATTATGAAGCGGTTACTCCAAAATTAAATAGTGATAAAAAACTTACAATTGCAGTTATAGATAATTTTGTTTCACAAGCAAGTCCTGCTATTCAAAAAGCTTTTGAAAAAGCAGTAAATGCATTAGAAAATGCAGGGCATAAAATTATTCATAAAAATATGTTAGATACTCAAAAAATAGTATCTACATATTATATCGTTGCAACTGCTGAAGCATCTGCAAATCTTTCAAGATTTGATGGTGTTAGATATGGGAATAGAAAAGGTGAAGCAGGTTTAAAAGATATGTATGTTCAAACTAAATCACAAGGATTTGGTGATGAAGTACAAAAAAGAATTATGTTAGGTTCATTTGTATTAAGTTCTGGATATTACGATGCTTATTATATTAAAGCTCAAAAAATTAGACATTTAATAAAAGATGAATATACAGCAATTTTTAATGAAGCTGACCTTATTTTGTCACCAGTTGCTCCAACAACTGCACCAAAATTTGGATCATTTAAAACTTCTTTAGAAATGTATTTAAGTGACATTTATACAATTTCTGTAAATCTTGCAGGACTTCCTGCCATTTCATTGCCTGTAGATAAAGATGAAGATGGAATGCCAGTTGGCCTTCAATTTATTGCAAAAGCATATGATGAACAAACACTATTTGACGGCGCTTTATCGTTAGAAAAAGCTATTAACTATATAAAATAAATATTAACTAGGATTAAAAATGAGAATTAGAAAAAGAGCATTAACTTTCGAAGACGTTTTGTTAGTACCAGCAAAATCAGAAGTATTACCAAGAGATGTATGTATTAAAACAAAACTTACTAAAAAAATAGGATTAAATATTCCTTTTGTTTCTGCTGCTATGGATACAGTGACTGAATTTGAAGCTGCAATTGCAATGGCAAGACTTGGTGGAATTGGAATAATTCATAAAAATATGGATATTGATACTCAAGTTTTACAATGTAAAAAAGTAAAAAAATCTGAATCAGGTATGATTATTGATCCAATTACAATAAAACCAGATCAAACTTTACAAGATGCTGAAGATATTATGGCTTCTTACAAAATCTCAGGTGTTCCTGTTGTTGATGATAATAATATTTTAGTAGGTATTTTAACAAATAGAGATATGAGATTTACAAAAGATTTTACTCAAAAAGCTGTTGATAAAATGACAGTTATGCCTTTAGTTACAGCAAAAGAGGGTACAACTTTAGAAGAAGCAGCTGAAGTTATGCATGCAAATAAAATTGAAAAATTACCAATTGTTGATTCAAAAAATAAATTAATTGGTTTAATTACAATTAAAGATATTAATAAAAAAAGAGAACATCCAAATGCAAATAAAGATGAATTTGGAAGATTAAGAGTAGGTGCAGCTATTGGTGTTGGTCAATTAGACAGAGCAAGAGCTTTAGTTGCTATTGGTGTTGACGTATTAGTTTTAGATTCAGCTCATGGTCACTCAAAAGGTATATTAGATACTGTAAAGGCTATTAAAGCTGAAATGGATGTTCAAATTATAGCTGGTAATGTTGCAACTGCTGAAGCAACTGCTGATTTAATTTTAGCTGGGGCTGATGCTGTTAAAGTTGGAATTGGACCTGGATCTATTTGTACAACTAGAATCGTTGCAGGTGTTGGAGTTCCTCAAATTTCTGCTATTGATGAGTGTGCTGCTGAAGGTGCTAAAACTGGCACTCCTATTATTGCAGATGGTGGAATTAGATACTCAGGTGATGTTGCAAAAGCTTTAGCTGTTGGTGCAAGTGCTGTTATGATGGGATCTGCATTAGCTGGAACTGAAGAGAGTCCTGGTGAAGTAGTTTTAAGTCAAGGTAGAAAGTTTAAAACTTATAGAGGTATGGGTTCAATTGGAGCAATGACAAAAGGAAGTACTGATAGATATTTCCAAGAAGGAACTGCTGCTGATAAATTAGTTCCTGAAGGAATTGAAGGTATGGTTCCATACAGAGGTAGTATTTCTGATATTATTCATCAAATGGTTGGAGGATTAAGATCTTCAATGGGATATTTAGGTTCAAAAGATGTTGCTACATTCCAAGAAACTGCAGAGTTTGTTGAAATTACAAGTGCTGGATTAAAAGAATCTCATGTTCATGATGTTACTATAACAAATGAGGCACCAAACTACCACATCTAAAAAGAGGTTTATAACTGCCTCTTTTTCTAAATTTCTGCGTTATCGCAGAAATTTTCTCACTCACGTACTTGATGTACGTTCCTTTCAAAAATTTTGCTCTTGCCTTGAACTTTAAAAAAATAGTCAATTCTAAATATCTTTTGCTACTATTTTTTTAATTTTATATATTTTCAATAAAATTTATTATACTTTTTCAATATAATCTTAAGTGTATTCATAGTATTTTTTTATATAATGGGTAATATTTTCATATTAAAAGGAAATTATTATGATAGACAAAATAAAAGAGTATTATAAATTAATAAAAGTAAAAAAAATTGATGATTATTTAATAAAAGTAGGTGTTTTAGGGGTGATTATTGGTATAATCTTTTCAATATCTATTATGAAGCAAATATTTGTTTGGCCAATTTTAATAGGTATTTGTATAAAGTTATATGATTTTACTGAAAAAATTGAAAGAAATATTGTTCCTTATGATTTCAATAAATTATTACCACCACCAGAAAAAAAGAAATAGGGTACTTCTTTAAATCTTTGATGTTGAATCTTTATTTTAAATATTTCCTATTTCATAATCAATAAAATCTTTTATACTAAAAGTTTGAAATATAGATAATCGTTTATAAATAAGCTCTTTTTTTTCATATGTATTTGTTTCTAAATACTCTTTTTCTATTTCAAGTATTTTCTCTAGTTTTACTTTGATTTTTTGAACTTCTTGAGTAGTCATATAATCATTGTACTTTCCATGTCCTACATAAAAGCTACTTTTTTTAGACTATCAAATATCTTTTCTATTTCTTTTTCTATATTCATTTTCCCTCCAATTTAACTTTTTGTAGTTTAACTAAAAGTTTTTAAACTTTCTATTGAATAAAATATTTTTTTTAGAATTTCATGTAGATATACTCAGGCTATATTTCTATGATAGACTTTTTTATAATTAAATTTTAAATAGGAAAATATTATGATAAAAGTTAGTGTGCTATATCCAAATTCGCAAGATTTAATATTTGATAAAGATTATTATTTTGCTAAACATATGCTTTTAGTTTCAAAATTATTAGGAAATAGTTTAAAAAATGTGCAAGTTGATTTTGGTTTAGTAAATGGGAATCCTGATGAAGCAGTTAAATATGTAGTTATGACTCATATGACATTTGATTCAATTGAAGCTTTTCAAAATATATTCGCAATTCACTCAGAAAAATTACTTTGTGATATTGTAAATTTTACAAATTGCCAGCCTGAAATACAAATTAGTGAGATTAAGATTTGAGATTGTACTTGATTATAAATTTTATTTATAATCAAGTAGACATACTCTATTTATCATTGATTACTTAATACTTTTAATAATAACTTTAAATTCTAATTCACAACCAGCTAATGGATGATTATAATCAACTGTTACATCTTCTCTTGTTACATCAATTACTGTGGCTCTTAATATTTCATTATCTTCACCTTCGCCCTCAAGTGTCATTCCTATTTCAAGCTCAATACCTTCAAAGTCTTCAATAGGAGCAATTTGAGTTAATGTTTCATCATATTCTCCGTATGCTTCATTTGCAGGAACTTTAATAGTTCTTGTTTCACCTTCACTCATATCAATTATTCTACTTTCTAATCCTGAAATAATTTGTCCTGAACCATAAGAAAAAGAGATTGGTTCTTTTTCAAGATTTGAATCTATTATTTCATTTTCTATTTTTAGTTCGTAAAACATTTCTACCATTTGGTTAATTTTTATTGCCATTTTCATCCTTTTTTTATTATTTTACTATATCAAAAGAAAATTATATAAAACTAAAATAATAAATAATTATAAGTAATTCTGAAACTTTTTTCTATTAAAATGTATTATGATTTACAAAACTATATTTCTCCTATTAACATTCATTACTTTTTCTTTCGCTTCATTTCAAGAAGTAAAAATTGGTAAAATTGATAATTTCTATAAAGATAAAATCTCTGTTGAACAATTAAGAACCATAATTGATGAGATTGAAAATACTTTTGAATCTCAATTAAATATGAATATATTTGATTATTCTCAAAATGGAAAACCTATTGATATCCTTTTTGAAACTACTTCTAAATTGGAAGAAAAGATTCAAAAAAAAATGGAAAGACTAAATTCTAAACTAGAAAAAATAGAAGAGTTAAAAATTCTATTTCCTAAAATGAAAGATGAAATGAATAATTCTCAAAATAGTTATAATGAACAAATCTCAATTTTAAATAAAAAAGTTGAAGAGCTAAATGAGTATGTTCGAAATATTAATAAAAAAGCTAATTTATCAAAAGATGAATATTCAAAAGCCCAAAATTATATTAATATTGAAAAAAGTAAAATTGATATTGAATCTAAAAAACAGAAAAATTTACATAGAGATTTAATTAAACAATTTAATAGTTACAATCAAAAAAATTTTTCTTTTAATAATTTGGTAAATGATTCAAATAGAATAAGCAATGAAATTGAATCTATGAATAGAAATGTTAAAAAAATAAAAGGAAAAACCTTTGGTGAGGAAAATATTACTATAAAAACTTACTATAAAGATGGAAAATTAATAAAAGAAAAAACAAATTCCATAAGCATGAATAAAATAGAAATTTATGGTTTTGATAATTTAAAACAGTTAAAAGTTGTTTTAGCCCATGAAATAGCACATTTAGTAGGAATTCCTCATATTGAAGCTAAGAATGCTTTAATGAATCCTATTTTACCTAAAACCCAAGAGGAAAAACTTGTTTTAACTGCCGAAGATATTTTAAATTTTAAAGAGAATTTTTAAAATTCTCTTTTTTAGATAATTATTTCACCTTTAGCAGTAGCTCTTACTTCATCTATTTTAAAACAATCATTTGCAATATTTCTAGGACTTGTGTCTTGATATTGACTTACTATTTTATGAATTGTTTTGATTTCATCTTTAGAAAAAATTGATTCATCAAAATCTTCTTCCATTTTAATAAAATTAAGTTCAATAAATTTATCTTTTTTTATAACTTCAATATCTAAATAATCTAATAACTCTTGCATTAAAAAGATTCTTTCATCATCTTCTTCTAAGTCTTCTTCATTTGCAACAATATCAAAAAGTTCTCCTAATACAATTGGTTCAGGATGACGAGAACCTTTTATATACTCTTCATTAAATAGTTTTTGCCCACAATATTTTTGATGGTTAAAATCCATTAAAAAAAGCATTATTGATACTTTTTTATCATTTAAATGTTTTACTTGTTTATGTAACATATATAAAATTACATTTGCTACTTTTGTCATATCGATATTCAAAAAATTCCTTTTGGTTAATTTAAAATAAGTTTATTCTACAGTTTTTATTAAAACATCTCTAAAATGATTTAATTCTTTCATTTTAACATCATCTCCATCATTTATATCTGGATGATATTTACGAGCTAGTTCTTTATATCTTTTTTTTATCTCTTCTTTTGTAGGTGAGTGAGTAAATCCAAAAAACTCTTTTGCTTTAGTAACTTCATCAAATCTTGGTGCGTTTGCAAAGCCTTGAAAATCAGATTGATTAAAGTTTTTAAAATCATTAAAATTAAAATTCTGACCATTATATCCATTTTGAAAGTTACTACTATCAAACTTGAATTTAAAACTATTTGCTTGCATCTTTTTTTTGAAATTATAAATCAAAAATGCAATTACAAAAAATATTACTCCTATAATCATTAAAAAAGTTCCAAAATTTGTAAAAATTAAATATAAAATAAAAAATAGAATTGCTAATCTAACTAATCTATTAAAAATATAAATGGCTGTATTGTTATACATAAAAAATACCCTTTTAAAAATAGTTTTGTATTATATACTTACTTTTACTATAAGTAAATTAAATATGATTTAAATAAATAATAATCAACTTAAAATTAAATTTGCAAATGTATATTAATTTTGTTACTAAAGTTATCATTAAGTATAAAATTAATTGCTATTTTGTTGCTATACTTTTTTTATCATAAAAATATCATATTTCATAACTATTCTTTGTATAAATTTTTATAGGAGGATTTTATGAGTATAGGTTTTCAAGCTTTATTTGCTGTGTTACCAATATTATTCGCTGGAATTTTATTAATTGGTCTTAGAATTTCAGCAAAAAAAGCTATGCCTTTAGTTTACATTTCAACTGTAGCTGTGGCATTTGTTGTTTGGGAAGTATCTTTTAATAGGGTATTAGCTTCTACTATTGAGGGGATGTTAATTACACTTTCTGTGTTATGGATTATTTTTGGTGCTATTTTACTTTTAAATACACTAAAACATTCAGGTGCAATTGTTGTAATTAGAGAAGGATTTAATAATATTAGTCCTGATAGAAGAGTTCAAGTTATTATAGTTGCTTGGTTATTTGGATCATTCATTGAAGGTGCTTCTGGATTTGGAACACCTGCAGCAATTGCTGCACCATTGCTTGTTGCTATTGGATTCCCTGCAATGGCTGCTGTTATGGTAGGAATGATGATTCAAAGTACACCTGTATCTTTTGGTGCTGTTGGAACTCCTATTTTAATAGGTGTTAATAAAGGTCTGGATTCAGCTGGAATTGGAGCTACATTAGAAACTATGGGTTCTTCATGGGATGTTTATTTACAAATAATTACTTCGCAAGTTGCAATTACACATGCAGTTGCTGGAACATTTATACCTTTATTCATGATTGTTATGCTTACGAGATTTTTTGGTGAAAACAAATCTTGGAGTGAGGGATTATCTATTTTACCATTTGCTATTTTTGGTGGAATGGCCTTTACTATTCCTTATGCACTAACGGGTGTTTTTTTAGGTGCTGAATTTCCATCATTAATTGGAGCACTTGTTGGTCTTCCTATTGTAATTCTTGCTGCAAAAAAAGGTTTTTTAATTCCTAAAAAAACTTGGGATTTTGCTCCTAGAGAAAAATGGCCAGTAGCTTGGGTTTCAAAATTTGAGATGAAATTTGATGCAATGACTGCTAAAGTTCCAATGTCTTTAACTAAAGCTTGGATTCCTTATGTTTTAGTTGCAATTATTTTAGTTCTTACAAGAGTTAGCTCTGATGCAAAAGCCTTTGTTACATCTTTAGCTTTTTCTTATAAAAATATCTTAGGTGAGGGATTAAACTTCTCAATGACTCCTTTATATTTACCAGGTGGGATTTTAGTTTTTGTTGTATTAATTACTTATTTCTTACATAAAATGGAATTTAAAGAGTTAAAAGAAGCTGTAAGTGAATCTTCAAAAGTTATGATTGGTGCTGGATTTGTACTTATATTTACTATTCCACTTGTTAGAATTTTGATTAACTCAGGTGTTAATGATTCAGGATTTGATTCTATGCCAATTGCAATGGCAAATTTTGTTGCTCATAGTGTTGGTGATATTTATCCATTATTTGCACCAGTTGTGGGAGCTTTAGGAGCATTTATTGCAGGAAGTAATACCGTATCAAATATGATGTTATCTCAGTTTCAGTTTGGGGTTGCTGATGCTTTAGGAATTTCTACTGCATTTATGGTTGCACTTCAAGCAGTAGGTGCAGCTGCAGGGAATATGATAGCAATTCATAATGTTGTAGCTGCTAGTGCAACTGTTGGTTTAATGGATCAAGAAGGTGAGACATTAAGAAAAACTATTATTCCTACAATTTATTATTGTTTAGTAGTTGGAATTATTGGTTTAATTGGAATGTATTATTTAGGATTAACAGATCCTTTAATGAAATAAAAAAGAAAAGAAGACTTTAAAGTCTTCTTTTTTTACTAAAAATAACTATTCTCAACCATATCGTTTATTTGCTCTAACATTGATTCTGAATCATTATATTTTATATTTATAGGATACAACTCTTTTTTATATTTTAAAATCAATGAAGGGAAACTTCTTACATTTAAAGAGCGTCTTAGATTTAATTCATTTTGCAAATCATCTTCTATTTTTTGTGACTTTAAATCTTCTTCAAATTTTTTTTCATTCATTCCTATTTGTTTTGCAAGATTAATTAAAGTGCTTGCATCACTTGGATTTTGTGCATTTAAATAATAAGCATTTTGAATAGCTTCTATCATCTGCTCTTCTTTATTTTCATAACGTGCTAGCATTGTTGCTTGGCAAGCTAGATAAGTTGAACGTCTTGGAGTACAATCTCTCCAAAAATCATGATTAAATTTTGTTCCTACAACTCTTTGTATTTCATACCAAATGTTTTCTATTTTCTCTTGTACATCTTGAGGCATTATTTTGTCACTATGTTTTGCAAGTCCACCAACTACGTGAACAACTTTTATATTTGAATTTAATTTTTTCCTTAACTCATCTAAAGTTGGTTTAAAAGCATAACACCATGAACACATTGGATCATGAACATGATATAAAGTATAAATCATTAAAATTCCTTATTATATTTTAAATGTACATTATCATTATTAAAATTAAAGTAGTAATAAAAACTGCTATTAATTATATTTAAAATTTTTTGAGTACAATATGTTACTGTTTAAAGGATTTTAATGGAATATGAAGAGTTTGAGAAAGCTGTTGATATGTTTGGAATATTAACAAGGGTTTCAAAAAAAGATATAAAAAAGAAATATTTAAAATTGTCAAAAAAATTTCACCCAGATATGCCAGAAGGTAGTGATGAAAAATTTATTGAATTGAAGAAAAATTATGAGATTTTATGTGCATACATGGATTCTTATTATTTTTCTTTTGATAAGGATGAATTTAGGCATCAGTTTCCTTCTTTTACAAATTATAAAAATTGGAACAAATAGGAAATAAAAATGTATGAAGAAAAAATAAAAGATTTAGTGTTAACTACACTTGTTACAGACTCTTACTGTTTAGGTACCCATTGGGTTTATGATGAAACACAATTAGTTAATAATGATATAAATTGGGAAGATTTAAATGCTCCATTAGCTATGTGGCACAAAGGAAAGAGTGCAGGGGATTTCACTCATTATGGTGATCAAACTTATTGGTTATATGAGTTTTTAAAAGATAAAAATAGCTTTAATGAAAAAGAGTTTTTAGATTTTTGGTTTGAAAAAATGAAAACATATACAGGATATATTGATGGAGCAAGTAGAAATACTATTTTAAATATTGAAAATAATGTGACTCCAAGTGGAGCTGATTCTCATGATTTATCAATTGTTGGTAGAATCATTCCTTTATTAAAAGTATCAAAAACTAAAGAAGAGTTTTTACAAAATGTAACAAAATTTGTAAAATTAACACATAATAGTAAAGATGCAATTCAAAGTGCTGATTTTTTTGCAAATCTTTTACTTTTAGTTCTTGAAAAAAATGAAATAGAAGAATCAATTTTACAGTTAAAAGATTCATATGATTCTTTTTTTCAAGATATGATGGAAAAAGGTATTAATTCAAAAAATTCTGATACTTTTGAAACAATAAGAACATTTGGTCCGGCTTGTGATATTAATGGTGGATTCTCTGGAATAATACATCTTTTATGTAAGTATGATAATTTAAAAGATATGCTTATTGCAAACTCTAAAGCAGGTGGGGATACAAGTGCTAGAGCTATGATTGCAAGTGCTATTTTACTTGCAAATAAAAAAATAGGTGAAATACCGAATAATTGGTTAAATTTAAAAGTAAATATTTAAAAGGTGAACTTATGAAAAAAACTATAATAAATTTCTTTTCAGAAAAGTTATATATAGAACTGTCAATTGCAGGGGTTTTATTTTTAATTGCCCTTGCTATGGATAAATTGATGGATTTTATTATTTATATGCTTTATTTTATAATTTTTTTAGAAATTGTAAGAGCTGTTATAAATTACATACGCGAAGAGAGAGTTACTTTATCTTTACTTGTGGATGCGTTTATAATATTAGCATTAAGAGAGTTTATTGTAAATGTTGTAAAGGTTAATAAAGAGGAATTAAGTACTTTTGAAGCAGTCTTTGCAAGTTCTGTAAATATCAATTTATTAGTTTTATCAGGTGTAATTGTGTTTTTATTATTTATAAGATATCTGTCTGTAATTTCATCTCAAAGATATTTATTTAAAGATAAAAGTGAATAATTAAAGAAAGAGTAATAATGCAAAAAAATGTTTTAAGTTTAGTTCTTATATTTGTTTGTTTTTATGCAAACTCATTTGCAAGTGAAGTTTATACAAAAGAACAAATTGAAAGAATGATTTCAAGAATGGTGATTATTGGATTTAAAGGTGAAACTGCAAATTCAAATGATCAAATTTACAGTGATGTAAAATCAGGATTAGGTGGGGTTATTTTATTTGATAAAGATCCAACAGATAAAAGTAAAGTAAAAAATATAAAAAATAAAGAGCAATTAAAAAAATTAACTGCTCAATTACAATCAGTATCAAAACAAAAGCTTTTAATCTCTATTGATCAAGAGGGTGGAATAGTTCAAAGATTAAAAAAAGAAGATGGATTTATAGATACACCAAAAGCTAGTAATGTGGCAATTATGGGTGAAAATTTTGCTAGAAAGACATATAAATCATTGGCTCTTGATTTAAAAGAATCTGGAATAAATAATGACTTTGCCCCTGTTGTTGATTTAGCGATTAACAAACAAAATAAAGTGATAGTTACAAAAGGTCGTTCTTTTGGAGAATCATCAAAAGAGGTTATTAAATACTCATCTATTTTTGTTGATGAATTAAGAAAGCAAAATGTTATTTCAGTTTTAAAGCATTTCCCAGGTCATGGTTCCTCTTTAAGTGATTCTCATCTAGGTTTTGTTGATATTACAAATACATGGAATGAAAAAGAGTTAGAGCCTTATAGATATTTTATTAAAAATAATAAAGTAGATATGATTATGACAGCTCATGTTTTTAATGAAAAATTAGATGATAAATACCCAGCAACATTGTCACACAATGTAAATACCAAACTATTAAGATATAAATTAGGTTTTGATGGAGTTTTAGTTAGTGATGATTTACAAATGTATGCTATTTCAAAACATTATGATTTAAAGCAAACGGTAACTTTGGCTATAAATTCAGGGGTTAATATGCTTTTATTTGCAAACCAACAATCAAAACCAATAAATTTAAAACAAATAGTTGATACTATTTATACACAAATATTAAGTGAAGAAATTTCATTAGAAGAGATTATTAAATCAAATAAAAAAATCGATAGTATGATGGCTAAATATAAATAATATTTAAGTATTATTGCGAAGAAAAAAAGGAAATTAATTATGAAAAAAAATATTTTACTATTATCTCTTAGTACAATTTTTGCATTAGGTACAAGTGCGGATACTTTTGGAGTTGAAATGGGAGCTGCTGCTTGGGCTGCTAAAACTTCAGGAAATATTGAATATAAAAGTGCTGGCAATGATATTGATTTATCAAAAGATTTAGGTTATGACGATTTAAATACAAATTTTATTTGGGCAAGTTTTGAACATCCGATTCCTTTTATTCCAAATATAAAAATTCAACATACAAAAGTGGAAGATTCATCTTCAAAGGTATCAAGTATTACTTTTGACAATAAAACATTTTCAGGAAATATAAGCTCTAATATACAATTAAATCAAACAGATTTTATAGCATATTATGAATTATTAGATAATTGGCTTAATTTAGATGTAGGGATTAATGGTAAGTTTATTGATGCTTCTGTAAGTGCTAAAGATTCTACACAAACTTCAAGTAAAGATCTTCAATATATTATTCCTATGATTTACGCAAAAGCTAGGTTTGATTTACCTTTTAGTGGATTATCATTAGAAAGTGATTTAAGTTATATAACTTATGAAGATAGTGAATTCTATGATTTAAAAGGTGGATTACTTTATGAAACTTCATTTGGATTAGGTGTAAGTGCTGGTTATAGAATGGAAAAATTACAATTAGATGATATTAGTGATGTTAATTCTAATATTGAAATCAAGGGCGCTTACGCTGGTTTATTCTATCACTTTTAGTATTTTATGGATTTAATATTTTTATATTAAATCCATAGCTATTTTTATTCTTTACTTATTGTTGTTTTTTGTCTTCTTCTTGATAAATCAGACATTAATATTCCCAACCAATGCGTACTTGTATTTGAATCAAAGGCAATTTTTAGTGTCATTGTAATTGGAACAGCTAAGAACATACCTACAATTCCCAAAATCCATCCCCAGAATATTAAAGAGAAAAATATAACTAAAGGAGATAACCCTAACTCTTTTCCCATAAGTTTTGGCTCTAGTATATTACTTATAGAGATGTTTATTACCATATATAAAACAATAACCCATATAGTTGTATTTATATCTAGATTCATAAAAGTTAATAAAATAGCTGGAATTGATGCAATAATAGATCCAACAACTGGAACAAAATTAAATAACATTGCAATAACACCCCATAAAACAGGATAATCAACACCAAAAAATGTTAAAACTACTGTTATTATAAATCCTGTTAAAAAACTTGTGAATGATTTTACAACGAAATATTTTTGAATATTAGAAGAAAAAAGATTGAAATGTTCAAGCTTTTTTGCATTATTTCTAAATATTACTTTTAATTTTGTTTGAAATGATTTTGACTCTGCAAGTATGAAAGCCACTCCAATTACAACTAATAAAAATTTAGATAAGAAAGTACCAATACTTCCTATAATATTTGTAGTAAAACCAAAAAATGAACCAAAATTTAATGTTTCCATAATCTTAGCTTTATCTATTTCTAAGCCTCTATCTTGAGCATAGTGAAGTAGATTTAAAACTGTTGTTTTAAACTTTTCCTCATAAGCTGGAAGATTTGTTAAAAAATCTTTTAATGAAATATTTATTACATAAGCTAGCATCAAACCTATTGAAATTACTATTAACAAAATAATAAAATATGAGAAAATTTTAGGAATATGTTTTTTTTGTAAAACCCTTAAAAGAGTTGAAAAAATTGATGAAATAAATATGGCTAAGAATAGTATCACAACTATTTGACTAGCCATCTTCATTCCAGCTAATATTATTACAAAACTTGCAAAATAAAAGAAATAATTCTTTAAATTGATTGAATCCATTGATTACCTTTTGTCTTAATTAAACATTTCGTATTATAGTCAAATTAACTGATTTTTAACAAACTCTAAATAGTGTCCTTCTTGAACTTCTAACTCTTTGTGATTACCACTTTGAACAAGTTTACCATCTTCTAAAACATAAATCATATCAGCATTTTTTACAGTACTTAATCTATGTGCAATTGTTATTACCGTTCGCTCTTGTAAAAATTGCTCTAAAGCAGAAAATAGTTTTACTTCAGTATGTACATCTAAAGCAGATGTAGACTCATCAAATATAACAACTGCTGGGTTTGCTATAATCATTCTTGCGATTGATAATCTTTGTCTTTGCCCACCACTAAGCCTTACTCCATATTTTCCTACAATTGTTTCTAATTTATCATTCATTTTATCAATAGTATCATATAATTGAGCTATTTTTAAAGCTTCATAAATCTCTTCATCACTTATGTCTTCATTTCCCATTGTGATATTAAATTTTAGAGTATTATTAAATAAAATTGGCATTTGTAAAACTAAAAAGATATTTTCTCTTAGACTTTGCCTATTTAGGTTATTTATACTTATATTGTTATATAAAATATCTCCAGAGTCTTTAGAGTAAAAACCTGAGATTATATTTGCTATTGTAGTTTTTCCACTACCACTAGCTCCTATGATTGCTATTTTTTCTCCTGATTTTATATCAAAAGAAATATTATTTAATGTTGTTTTACCTTCTTTATATGAGAAATTCAGATTTCTAATTGAGATGTCTACTTTTTTTGTATGGCTAGTAAGTTTTTCTTTTCCATTTTTTTCACAGTTTAAATCTAATATTTTATTTATTCTATTTATTGCAGCACTTGCACTTGCATAGGCATATTGAATAGTTAAAATATCTTGAACAGGTGTCATAATAAACCAAATATATCCAAACATAGCAAACATCAAACCAATTGATAAATCGCTGTAAGCTACTAAAATTAAACCAGTAGCTCTAAAAATCTCAAAAGTAATTAAGAAAATAGTAAAAGAAAATCTTTCATAAGCAATACTTTTATAGTTAAATTCATTTGATGTTTTTTGAATATTTTTAGCTTTTTTTATAGAGTCTTTAAAAAAGAATTCTTCTTTATTACTAGCTTTTATTTGACCAAATAAATCAAGTGTTTCATTTATATTATTTTGGAAAACTTCTATTGCTTTATTTTCTTCTTGTTTTAATACGCCTGTTTTTTTAGCAATTTTCTTTGAAAGAATCATTATTATTGGCTGAATAAATAAAATCATAAATCCTAAAATTGGATCAATAGTAATTATTACAATTGCAACTGCAAGTAATGTTAAAATAGATGCAATAAACTTACTAGCAATTGATACTATGAAATTATCTAAGGTATTAACATCAGTTATAAGGTTTGCAGAAATTGAGCCTGAGCCTAAACTTTCATACTCATTCATGTTTACAAGTTCTAGGTGATTTAGTAGTTTTTCTCTTATTTTAAAAGTTACAAATTTTGATATTTTTGTAAATATCTTTGTAATATATATGCCAAAAACAAAATAAATTAATCTTAAAAATAAAACAATAAAAGTAACAAAAGCAATATAATAAAATGCACTTCCACTTCCAAATATTTCATTTATATTGTTTACAAAGAAGTTTGGTTTATTAAGTAAGACTTCATCAACTAAAAGAGGTAATAATAAAGGAATAGGTACACTTATTAATATGGCAATAATTGTTAAAATTTGTCCAAGAATAAGTGACTTTTTATCCTTTAGTAGTTGTTTAAATATATATTTTAAAGATATTTTCTCATTCATAAAATATTTTTTATTACGATTATAAATCTATTCTGTAGCCTATACCAGAAATATTTATAATTAATTCCTTATAGGTTTTTTTTCTTATTTCTTTTACTAAAGATCGAAGAGCATCTTGGGTCATAGTATTATTCCAAATCTCTTTGTTTATTTCTTCATAGCTTATAGCTCTATTATATTCTTTTATTAGTAATCCTAAAAAAAGGCTTTCTCTTTTTGTTAAAGATATGATTTTATTATTTTTAAATAGCGTTTTATTATAGATATCATAAATAAAGTTATTTTTTAGTTTTCTTATATTTGATTTTTGTGAATCAATATTTTTAACACAATCTTTTAATATATAAATAAATTCATTTACACAATTTAGTTCTTGAATAAATTTAACATATTCAATTTCTAAACTCTCTATTAGATGGGTATGATTTATCTTATCTAAAAATGCAATAATTTGTATTTGATTATTTAATACTCTAATTTGTTTTAACAGTTCAAAATTATATTTTGTAATTACTAAATGTATTTCTTCATTATTTATTAAATCTATAAGTTCATCTTGATTATTATATTTAAAAACATTGTTTGTATATGTAGATATTAATTCATGAAATTTTTCATCATTTTCTTTCGAATTATAACAAACATTTAAATATTTTAATTCATTCATTTCTTCCCTTATTTAATTTTATATTGAATATTATTTATCAGTTGAGCTTAGCATTTGCTCACAAACTTCTGTTTTCATACCTTCATGAAAAGTACAATTTAATCCACATTTGAAAAATGCAATATTTTCTAATTTTTGATTTTGTATTTCTAAAATAGATACTTTTTTACACTCTTCTAATGAGCTAAATGTCATGGGACTTTTAACATATTTTTTTGTATCTTCTTTTGTAGGATAGATAAATGCAGTCCATTTTGTTTCTTTTTCACCACCAAAACAACCATTCAACAAAAATGCAGCACACCCAATTAGTAACAAATTTTTTAACATAAACTCTCTTTTTTTTACAGATTTTAGTGAAAATTTATTTATAAAACCTTAAAAGCAAATATTAATAGGCATTAATTTAGTCAAAAAAATTATTTACTTACAATATACAAAGAGTATTAAACGATTATTATACATTTAATATGTTACAATCAAAATAAAAAATAGAGTTCTAAAAATGAAAAAAATTGCCCTAATCTCTCTTTTACTGTTTAGTTTTGTTTTTGCAAAGGAAGATTATTCAGAAATGAGTACACAAGAGTTAATAGCTATAATTGGTTATGTTAAAGATGATAATAAAGATTCTTTTTTAAAAGAGTTAAACTCTAGACTTCCATTTATGAGTGATTCTGAAAAAGAGTTATATGAAAAAACTTTAGAAAAGCCAGAAGAAAAATGAAATCAAAAATATTATTACTAGAAGATGATTTAAATTTAAGTGAAACTGTTTGTGAATATTTTGAAGAGCATGGTTTTGATGTAGTTTGTGTTTATGATGGTGATGAGGCTATTTCTGCTATTTATGAAAATAGTTTTGATTTATTGTTACTTGATGTTAATGTTCCAAATAAAAATGGTTTTGATGTTTTAAAAGAGATTAGAAAAGAAAAAAATAGTGTTCCTGCAATTTTTACTACTTCTTTAAATTCAATGGATTCACTAGAAGAGGGATATTTAAGTGGTTGTGATGATTATATTAGAAAGCCTTTTGAATTAAAAGAGCTATTGTTTCGTGTTCAAACAATTTTAAAAAGAGAGTTTGCACATAAAAATGATGTAATAAATATCACACCTGACATAACATTTAATTCTATTTCAAATGAGTTAAAACATAATGACGAAGAGATAAAATTAAATTTAAAAGAGTTAAAACTTTTAAAACTATTTTTACAACACCCAAATGAACTTTTAGTTCATGATAGGATTTATGATTATGTTTGGGATTATGATGAAGAGTATAGTGATAATTCTTTACGAACATATATAAAAAATCTTAGAAAAATATTAGGAAAAGATAAAATTGTTAGTCTTAAAAAACTCGGGTATAGATTTAACCAATAGTGAGACTAGGACTCTTTTAGGGTTTAGTCTTCTTTATTCTTTTTTAGTTTTAGTGATCTTAAGTGTTGTGTCTTTTTTGTATTATCAATTCAAAAAAGATTTAATGCTTCAAGAAAAAAGACAAATATTACAAGATTATTCAAATGATTTAGTTATTAGGTTAAAAGATTTACACGTAAATATTGATAAAAAAAATATTTATCCAAGAGATGAAAAGTTTGAATCGGCTATTTTTGATAGTGATAGAAAAAAAATATTTTCAACCCTTAAATCTGAAAGTGTAAGTTTAGATGATGTTATTTATTTAAGTGGAAATCAAATACATTTTATAAAAGAGCCTGAATCTTATTATTTAGGAAGTAAATTTATAATAATTGAAATACCAGATGATAATCTTTGGTTTGAACAAATTAAGTATAAAATGTTTTTATCTTTTGTTGGTTCATTTTTATTTATGATTCTTATAGGTTATTTTATTTCAAAATTATTTTTAAAACCTATGCGTGATGCCTTGCATTTATTGGATAGATTTATAAAAGACACAACTCACGAATTAAATACTCCTGTGACTGCAATTCTTACAAATATTGAGATGATTGATAAATCTTTATTGGATGAAAAACTTGCAAAAAAAATAAATAGAATAGAAATAGGTGCTAAAACTATTTCGAATATCTATGAAGATTTAACTTTTGTAACATTGAATAACCAAATAATTTCAAATAATGAAAATATAAATCTATCAGATGTTTTAAGACAAAGAGTTGATTATTTCAAAAGTTTAGCAAATATGAAAAAAATCACTTTTAAAATGTATATTAAAGATAATGTTTTTATATTGTGTGATATGAAAAAAATCTCAAAACTTATAGATAATCTTTTATCTAATGCTATAAAATACAATAAAATTTCAGGTTTTATAATAGTTGATTTAACAGATGAAGGCTTTAGTATTGAAGATAGTGGAAAAGGAATTAGTAAAGAAAATTTAGAAAACCTATTTGAAAGATATACAAGATTTGATAAAAGTGTAGGTGGTTTTGGAATAGGATTAAATATAGTTTCTTTAATTACAAAAGAGTATGATTTTAAAATTGATGTGGAATCACAAATAAATGTTGGAACTAAAATGAGTGTAAAATGGTAAAAGTATTTCTAGTTTTAATTTTTTGTTTATCTTTTTTGAAAGCAGAAAAAAATGATAATGTTATTTATGATTTGAATTGTGTTGGCTGTCATAAAAAAATGCCTGTTACTATTGATAAATATTTTTATAGATATCTATTAAAATATAGTAGTGAAACAAGAGTTAAAAGCTCAATGTTTGATTATTTAAAAAATCCAACAAAAGAAAAAACTATTATGTCAGAGTCTTTTGTTACTAGATTTGGAATTAAAAAGAAGTCTAAATTAAGTGATGATAAGTTAAAAGAAGCAATTGATAGTTATTGGGAGAAGTATAAAATTTTTGAAAAATTAAAATAGTTTCTATAAGTTTTATATACACAATATCTTCACAATAAAGGCATATACTCTTTATTAGATATTGAATTATTAGGAGTTAATAATGAAAAAAATATTAGCAATACTTTTTATGTCAGGTTCATTAGTTTTCGCAGGTAATAATGAATTAGGACTTGATACACTAGTTGGTGCAACACTTGGTGTAGTTGTTGGTAACCAAATAGGAAAAGGTACAGGAAAAGATGTTGCAAGAGTTGCTGGTGGATTACTAGGGGCTACAATTGCAAATAATACTAGAGATGCAAGAAATAATAACTATAGCAGTAATAATTACAATAATAATGATTATAATAGCAGTTATAGAACATATGATAATTACGATAGAACAACAACTTATGTAAGAGACGATTATTATGATGATGATAGATATTATTATGACAGGAGACCAGCACCTTCTCAAGTAGTTGTAATATATAAAGATTATGATAGAAGACCTCCATATAGACATTATAGACCTCACGATAGAGGACCTAGAAGTCATATTTACATCGAACAAAGTTATTATAGAGGGCGTTAATAAAAGGTGTTAAACTCAAAGGTTTTTTGAGTTTAACTTTTTAAGAAAGAAGAAGTCTTGATACCATTTGTTGGTTGATATTATTTCCTTGGGCTTGACTAAAAGCTCCAATTTGAGCTAAAATATTTTGTTTTGAAAAGTTTGCAGATTCTTGTGCATAGTTTGTATCAAATGCACTATTCGCTTGTAAAGTACTTGTTTCTTGAGAAATTAAATTTCTATTAGAACTTTGAAGTTGATTTTGAATAGCTCCAAATTCACTTTTTACACTATTTAAATCATTTATAGCATTATCAATAGTTTCCAAATATCCTCTAGCTCCACTTGCTGTAAAAGTAGTAGCATCTTGAGTTGCTAAAGCTGTTAGTCCTAATCCTTGAGTATTTGATTGAACACTTGATGCTTCAATTATATTTTCTCCATTTAGTCCACTTTGATATTGTTGCACTTGTGATGCTGTACTATCAGTAGCACTATTTTGAAGTAGAGTTTGGCCATTATAGTTTGTACTACTTGCTATTTTATCAAATTGTTCAAGTTGCGATTTAATATCTTTTAATATTGCATCTCTTCCTTCTTGACTTGTAGTATCTGTTGAAGCTTGAAGAAGTTTTTCTTTTATATTATCTAGAATATTTGATTGTTCATTTGTAGCACCTGATGCAATTTGAGTTGCTGCAATTGCTGAATTTGTATTTTCAATTGCTTGTGAATAACCATTTGACTGAGCTAATAAATTTGTAGCAATAGCTAATCCTGATGCATTATCAGCAGATTTATTTACTTCAAGTCCCGTTGCGATTCTAGTTAAGGCTTGATTATTGTTTAGATAAACATTTTGGTTTACCGAAGAGTTTGAATTTATTTGCATAACAGACTCCTTTTTTTCTTTTATACTATATTCTATTCCTAATAAGTTTAAATTATTATTAAGTTTTGATATAATATTTTAAATTAAATTAGGCTTTACATGGATATAAATTTAAAACTTGAAGATATTATTTTATTATTAAAAGAAGAAAAGTTTGTACAAGCTCATGATGTTTTGGAAGAACTTTGGCGAGAATATAAAAATCAGGAAAGTACAAGAAAAGAATCTTTTATTTTAAAAGCTTTTGTAAATGCAAGTGTTAGTATAGAATTATATAATATGCAAAGGTTTGAACATTCAAATAATGTTTGGAATACTTATTTAAAATATGAAAATTTAATAGATGATTTAAAAAGTATAAACAATATAAACTATAAAAAAATAAAAGAGATAATTTATAAAAAAAGAGAAAAATATATAAAATGATTATAATAGATTTTGAAACAAATACAAGTAATATTGGTGATGTAATAGAAGTAGCAGCTGTTAGAATTGATAAAGATTTTAAAGTTTTAGATAAGTTTCATAGATATTATCTTTCAAGATATCCAGTAAACTATTTTTCTTACGCAGTTCACAGACTTACACCTGAATTAATACTTGATTATAGAAAAGATAAATCTTATTGTTCATATTTTACAGAAGATGAAGATTTTTTAGAATTTTGCTCAAATTCTGATACTTTAGTTGCCCATAATATCACTTTTGAATTGAGACATATAGATAGAAAAGTTAACTTTAAAAAACATATTTGCACAATGAAAGAAAATAAAGATATTGTAAAAGTTTATGGAAAATCTGGAAGATTAAAAAATCCAAAACTTGATGAAACTTGTTTATATTATGGCATTGAATTTGATGGTGATAAATATCATAGTGCTACTTATGATGTGACTAAAACCTATGAAATACTCAAAAGAATGAATATTACCCTATAAATAGATAAATTTATACTACGAAAAATATCTTTTTTATTATAAAATAAAATAAAAAGGATTTGTTATGAAATTAGGAGTTTCTGCTTGTTTAATTGGAACAAAATGTAGATATGATGGTATTGGAGCAAATGACAAATTTATAATTGATGTTTTGCAAAAATATTTTGATACAGTTCCATATTGCCCTGAAACTATAATTTGGGGAAGTCCAAGAGAGGCTATTCGACAAGTTCAAAATGAAGATGGAGAACTACGAATTGTAACTTCTACGAAAAAAAATCCAGTTGATGTAACAAAACAATTAGAAGATATTTCAATTGAGTGTGCAAATAAAGTAAAAGATGATGACTTATGTGGATTTATTTTAAAATCAGCATCACCAACATGTGGAATGGAGCGAGTAAAAGTTTATAAACCTTTTAACGCTCCAAGCGTGAAAAATGGTATTGGATTATTTGCAAAACAAATAAAAGAGAAATATCCATATTTGCCAGTTGAAGAAGAGGGTAGATTAATCGATCCTTGGCTTAGAGAAAACTTTTTAATGCAAATTTTTGCTTATCAACATTTTCATGAATTTATAAAATCAAATCCAACTTTTAATGATTTAGTTTTATTTCATACTTCATATAAATACTTGATTTATGCAAAAGCTCAAAAATCATACACAACTCTTGGAAAAATAGTTGCAAACCACGATAAAAAACAACTTGGCGAAGTTTTAGAAGAGTATAAAAATGAGTTTTTAAAAGCAATTGCATTAAAAGGAAGTGTAAGTAAAACTTACAACGTTTTACTTCACATTTTTGGATATTTTAAAAAACTAATAACAAAAGAAGAGAAAGAGATTATTTTATCAAGTCTTGAAGAGTATAAAGAAAAAATTATTCCTTTAATTGCTGTAATGAAACTAATAAACTTATATGTAAATAGATTTGATGTTCAGTATTTAAAAGTTCAAAAATTTTTAAATCCATATCCAAGTGAGTTGGCTTTAAGAAGTGATATTAAGGCATATAAGTAATGAAACAAATTTTATGGTTTAGAAGAGATTTAAGAATCACTGATAGTGCAATTTTACATTTTGCAAAAGATGAAGTATTGCCTATTTTTATCTTTGATAAAAATATTTTAAATCTACTTTCTAATGATGATAAAAGAGTAACATTTATTTATAAAAGTGTTTTAAATTTAAAAAAACAGTTGAAAGAAATAGGGCTAGATTTAGCCATGTTTTATTCAACTCCTAAAGAGGTATTTTCAAAGCTAAAAGATGAAGGTTTTGAAAATATTTTATGTTCAATTGATTTTGATGATTATGCTAAAAAAAGAGATGAAGAAATAGCAAAATTTATCCCAATGCAAACTTTCACAGATTCATTTATAACCCATCCAAATGATTGTCTAAAAGCCGATGGGACTCCTTATAAAGTTTTTACTCCATATTATAAAAATCTAAGTTTTATTTGGGATTCTTATAAACTTGAAGAGTTTAAATCAAATGAAAATCTAAAGTTAATCTCTTTTGATTATGCGTCTATTCCAACTTTAGAAGAGATGAGTTTTAGTGCTCAAAAATTGCCTTATTTTTTAGAAAAAAGTGCAGATGAACTACTTCAAGATTTTGGACTAAAGATTGATAATTATAAAATTGATAGGGATTTTTTTGATAAAAACGCAACTTCAAATCTAGCTGTTCATTTAAGATTTGGATTAATCTCTCCAAGGCAAGTTTTTAACAAAATAAAAGAGTTAAAAGCTAGAACTGAAAATAAAGAGTTTTTTATACGAGAGCTTTTTTGGAGAGAGTTTTATAATTATATTTTATTTCATTTTCCAAAAAGTGAGTTTGAAAACCTAAATGGTATAAAAATAAATTGGAATGAAGATGAAGAGGTTTTTCAAAAATGGTGCGAAGGAAAAACAGGTGTTCCAATAATTGATGCAGCTATGAGATATTTTAATCAAACTGGAACTATGCATAATCGTCTTCGAATGATTGTCTCTTCATATTTAACAAAAAATTTACTTGTTGATTGGAAAAAAGGTGAAAGATATTTCGCTTCAAAACTTCTTGATTATGAAGCTAGCTCAAATATAGGTTCTTGGCAATGGGCAGCTAGTACGGGAGCTGATAGTGTTCCATACTTTAGGATTTTTAATCCATATTTACAATCAGCCAAATTTGATAAAGAAGCTATTTTTATAAAATCTGTTTTAAAAGAGTTAAAAGATGTGCCTTTAAAACAAATTCATAGTGAAAATGGCGTTCAATCAAATATTTTCTTAGATTATCCAACACAAATCGTATCAATTGAATTTTCAAGAAAAAGAGCAATTGAAGAGTTTAAAAGAGCTAATAATGAAAAAAATTGATATAGCTATTATTGGAAGTGGAATAGGTGGCTCTTTAATTGCAGCACTTAATAAAAACAAAGATATTGTAGTTTTTGAAAAAGATCATAATCTTGGAGGTTGTGCTTCTACTTTTAAAAGATTTGGAAACTATTTTAATGCAGGAGCTACAACTTTTGTGGGTTATGAAGATGGTCATATTATCAAAAGTATATTTGATAAAGTAGGTTTAAAACCTAATATTTTACAAAGTGAAATTGCTATTAGAAATATTCAAGGAAATAAAAAAGTAGATAGAGTTCAAAATTTTGAAGAGTTTTTAACTCAATTAAACAATGTTTATTATCATAAAAACAATAGAGCTTTTTGGACAAAAATAAAACAGATTGATGAAAAGTTTTGGAAACTAAAACATATCTATTTTGCAAAATATTCTATAAAAGCTTTTTTAAAATCTTCAATTTTTATTCTTGAGCTTTTAAAAGAGTTTAAAACAGATTTACTAATAAGTGCTGATAAATTTATAAATGATACTTTGCCAAATATTAGTACTGAATACAAAGCTTTTATTGATTCACAACTTTTAATAACTCTTCAAACAAGTTTAGAAAATGCAACACTTTTATCTATGAGTTTAGGTTTAGCATATCCATTTCATAAGGTTTTTTATGTAAATGGTGGAATGGGAAAACTAATAGAAGATTTATTAAAAGATGTAAAAGTAAATAAAGATGAGCAAGTAATATCAATACAAAAAAATGATAAGCAATATATTTTAAAAACCACAAAAGATGAATATTTATGTAATAAAGTAGTTCTAAATTCAACTATTTTTGATAGTTCAAAACTTTTTGAAAATGAAGAGATAAAAGCATATTTTCAAAAGTTTAAATTTGGTGACCAAAGTGCTTTTGTGGTTTATATGAAATTAAATATTAAAAAAGAGTTTTTACACCACTATCAAATAGTTTTAAAACAAAATATTCCAAACTGTATCTCAAACTCATTTTTTGTATCTTTTAGTGATGTAAATGATGAAAAAATGTCAAAAGATGGATTAAGTCTTACCCTCTCAACCCACTCAAAAGCAATTTTTTGGGAAGGTTTGACAAAACAGGAGTATGAAGAAAAAAAAGAGCAAACAAAAGAGTTTATACTACAAGAGTTTTTAAAATATTTTGATAGTATAAAACAAGAAAATATAACATCATCATTTGCAGCTAGTTCGAAAACTTTTTATAGATATATAAATAGAATAAATTGTGGTGGAAAACCAATAAATATAAAATCAGCCTTTAGCTTGCCTTCTTGTAATACTCCATTTGAAGGTTTATATAATATTGGAGATACAGTTTTTGCAGGACAAGGTTGGCCTGGAATTGCTATTGGGGTTGATGTACTTTGTAAAGAGTTAAATTAATTATCTAAAACTTTTTGCTAACTTTGAATAATTTTACTACATTTGTTTACTTTTTGGAAGTTTAAAAAATAATTAAAAGAAATAAATTATCTATTAATGTAAAAAATTATATATAATTCTTTACTTGAGAAATTGTTATAAGGAGTAGAAATTAATATAATTTAGCCCGCAATTAGCTAAATAAGCAAGATAAATACAGCTTAATTAATTAAGATATTAAGATTTTTTATTGAAATTTATAAAAAATCTCAAAATAAGAGTAAAAAATTTATTTTTTGTTTATTCTAAAATTACTTCTTTTCAATCTTTGGATTTTTCTGATTTTAAAAAAGTTAGACTTGAGATATCTGAGTTGTTTATAACTACAATATCTTTCTTAGAATTTTCTAAAATTGTTACGCTTGATGTTCTTCCAACATAAGTCATTTCTTGATTATAATAAATCTTATTTTTACTATCTTTAATAAATTCAACTTGGATTTTTTGAGAAATTACTGAAGCATCAATCCATGAGTAAATAATAGTAATTAGAATTGAAGCTAGAATAACTTTTAATTCTTCAGACTCTTCATTATATTTTTCTTCTATTGTTTTATTATTAGAAGAATTCTTATTTTTCAGATTTTTTAAAAACAATATTAATCCAATCATCATAATACCTAATAAACCAATTATAAATTTAAAAGTTAAAACACATAGAATAAAAGATATGAATGATATTAAATAAAATAATTCATTTTCTAATTTTTCTTTATTGGCATGATAAATATAAATAATAGTTAATAAAAGAACTATAAAAAAAACTTCTGTTGAACCAATCCAACTAAAAATTAAATCATATGTATTTACATAATCAAAAATATTCAATTTAAAATGTGAATAGTAAGTTAAATTATAAAAAAAACCTATAATTATAGAATAAATAAATATTCTACTTAAGAATGATATATTAAATATATTATTCTTCTTTTTACTTTTAATACTTAAGTCTTTATAATGATTTAATGTTTTTGAAATTAATGAATTGTCATTTTTCATGCAATATCCTTTAAAATG
>JAHIWE010000116.1 GCA_018816105.1 bacterium
AATTATTTAGATTGAGTTTTTTTAAGAATATCAACTAATTCTTTGCTGTATTTGTCTTGAGAAGAGTACTCGTCCCATAAACCTGCACCTGCATTTTTCCAAGCAGCTTTGTCTGCAACAGAGGGCTCAGGAGACCATTGTAAACCTTTAGCTTCCATTTGTGCAACAGCTTCTTTTTCCCATTTTTTACCCATTTCTAATTGAGCTTTAGCATGGTCAACTGTAGCTTCGTAAACTTCTTTTTTTAAGTCATCAGATAATTTATTCCAAGCTGATCTATTAACAACAATAGGTAAAACTTGTGCACCAGCAAGTGGTAATTTGTACATGTATTTAGCAACTTCAACGTGATTACCATCTCTGTGGTCAATCATGTTAGAACCAATAGAACCATCAATAACACCTGTTGCTAAACTTGTGTAAATTTCACTCCAAGCTAAAGAAACAGGAGAAGCACCTAAATTTCTTAGGAATTTACCATAAGCACCTGGAGCTCTAATTTTAAGACCTTGAAAGTCTGCAATAGAGTTAATAGGTTTTTTAGTAATAATATAAACAGCAGGTTGAATATATGGTTCTAACCATACAAGACCTTGAGAACCATAAGCTTTTTTAAGAACGTCTCCAAAACCATCTTCGTGGAAAAGTTTGTGTAATTCAACAGCATCATCAGTTCCACCTGGTAGTCCAATTTCAACAATACCAGCTGGTAATTCACCAGCATGCATAGATTGGAAAGGAGCACCCATAGTAATTAAACCTGATTTAACAGCGCCTAATAAACCAGAAGTACCAACACCTTCACCAGAGAAAAGTACTTGAACTTTAATCTCACCATTTGTTCTCTTTTCAATATCAGTAGCAAGATTTTGATAAAGTTCACCAAAAGCAGTACCTCTACCATATAGATTTGAGAATCTCCAGTTTTGAGCTGCAGATGCAGTGTCAACCATAGTCATAACACCTAATAATGCAACAATTGATGTTGCCATTAAATTTCTTTTTATGTTTGAAATTATTTTAAACATTTCTCTCTCCTTTTTTATTTTTTTCATCCTATATCTAAACTATGCATTTACTACTTTGTGAAATTTTTAATGGTTTTCAAAAAGTAGTAGATGAATAATCTAGATATTTAATTATTACGGAAAAGAGTAGTCAAAAAGTAACCATAAGTTATATTTTTAAAGGTATTAAAAATGATATGAAATAGGTGAAGTAAAAGCATTTTTAAATGCAGAAAAAAAGTTTTATGAGATTTTTTTAAAGGATTTTATTTAATAGAAGAAAGATGTTTTTTTGGAAATTATTATTTTAATTTATAGGAATATATATAGTAAATTCTACTCCTTGTGGAATATTCTTAACTTTTAATTCTCCTTGCATATTTTGTTCAATAATTATTTTACTCATATACAAACCAAGACCTGTACCATTGTAGCTATCTTTAGTTGTAAAATATGGTTCAAATATTTTATTGATAATTGATTCACTAATTCCACCTGCATTATCTGAAATCAATATTTTCATATGAGTTTCAATTCGTTTTGTTTTAATTAGAATATGTGGATTTTCAATATTTTTTTCTAAAAAAGCATCTTTTGAATTAGTAAGAATATTTAATAAAACTTGAGAAAGTTCACTTTCAAAGCCAAATAATTTTATATCATCTAAGATTTGAATTTCAATTTTAATACTATTACTTTTAAAACTATCATCTATAAGAAAAATTGTTTGAGAAATTGCATCTTTTATAGAAAAAGCATGTTTCTCTTTATTGGGTTTAAAAAAGTTTCTAAAATCTTCAATAGTTTTTGACATTTTTTCTGTAAGAGCATTACTTAGAATTCTTTGCTTATCTAAATACTCTTTATCTAGTTTATCTAGTGAATAACGTAAATGTATATTTTGAATAATAGTACTAAGCGCACTTAAAGGCTGCCTCCATTGATGGGCAATCATACTTATCATCTCTCCCATTTCCGCTAGTTTTGATTGTTGAATTAAAAGTTGTTCTTGTTTTTTTCTATTATTGATTTCTTGTTTTATTCTTGTATCTAGAGTATTGTTTAAATATTCAAGTTCAGAAGTTTTAAGTTTTAGATTTTTATTTGAAAGTTCTAATTCTTCTGTTCTTAGATGTACTTTCTTTTCTAAAGTACTATTTAACATCTCTATTTCTTCTTTTGCCTTAGTTAGTTTTCTAATATATCTTCTTTGAATTATATATGTATATAAAATCAATAATGAAATAAAAGTTAAAAATCCTAAAATACTCCAAAATAGCTTATAATCAATACTTTTTTCATATTTTATAGATACCCATTTATTAATGATACTTTGTCTTGTTTCCTCACTTATTGAGCTAACTACTTTTTCAAAAATACCTAAAAGTATTGGGTCATCATTTCTTATTCCCACTGATAAGTGCCATTGTTCATCAAATTTACCTGATATTTGTAAACTTCCATAAAACTCTTCTTGAAATGCGTAAGCAACATTAAGGTGCGTGGTTACTTGACCAAATATTTCACCTCTTTCAACTTTTTTTAAACCTTCATGTAAATGCTCTACATCTACCACTTCAAAATTAGGATAATTTCGTCTTATTATTTCATTTGATGCGAAGTTTTTTTGAATACCAATTTTTTTGTCTTTTAAATCTTTTAAATCACTAATAAAACTAACATTTCTTTTGGTAACTAAAACAATGGGCGAATCAATATATGGTTTTGTGAAACTCATATAGTTTTGTCTTGATTTTAAATTCATAACAAGAGATAAAACATCACAATTTCTATTTTTCATATAATCTAAAGCTTGAGTCCAGTCTTTTGATTCTATTAACTTTAATGGTACTCCTACTTTTTTCTCAAACTCTTTCATATAATCAGCAACAATTCCAATATGTTTATGGTCTTCAATTTTTTCATATGGCATCCAATCGGGATCTACACAAAGATTTATACTAGTTCTTTTTTTTAAATAATTTGTCTCTTCTTTTGTAAAGATTATTGGTAGTTCTGCTAAATCTTTTAAAAACCATTTATCAAAAAGCTCTTTTTCCTCTTTGATTGTAATTGCATCTAAACCTTTTTCAATAATTCTTTGAAGTTCTGGTTTATTTTTATTCATTAAAAAATAAAGACTTGAGGGTTCAAAAGAGATTTGAGGCATAGCTTTTAAATCAATAATTAGATTATCTTGTAAATATTTTTGAATGATAATAGGAGAAGCAATTAGCGCATCAACTTTTCCTTCTAGTAGTTTTTGTACTGATTCTTTAATACTATGGGTTTCTATTATTTTTATTTTGGCATTTATCTCTTTTATATTAGATACTGTTCCTGTATCATTAATAATTGCTACTCTTTTATACTTTAAATCATTAAAAGAGTTAATTTTATTTTGATCTTTTTTTATAAATAGAATATTTTTTATTTGTAAAATATCAGAAGATGATACTACAAAATCACTTTTTATTTTTGAATCATTTACGACAGGTACTAAATCTATTTCTTGGTTTTCAAAGGCAAATCCTATATTACCTTGATTAAGATCCACAGTTTTAATTTTAATTTGAAATTTTTTTATAATCAGTTCTAGAATATCATTTGCAAAACCATCTCTTTGATAATCTTTATTTAGGTAGCTTAAAGGGTATAAATCTGTAACACCCACATTTATACTATTATTTTTTATCCACTGTTTTTCTTCTTCACTTAAGATAGATGAATCAGCAAATAAAGTGCCAAAAAAGATAAAAAGAAAAATAATAAACCTCAAATAATAACTCCAAAATGCCTTTTAAAGATTATATCATACAATAAAGGATTATAGAAAAACAAATACCTTCACTAATATTTGTTGCATATATTTTACCTTGATGATTCTTTTCAACTATAATCTTTGACA
>JAHIWE010000117.1 GCA_018816105.1 bacterium
CAAAAATAATATTAAATCCGATAGTAGCAACCAGTAAATAATCACCTCTTAAGTGAATAATTGGACCTGCTAGTAAAACAGAAATAATCACAGGAAAAATAATTGCAAATGGAATAGTTTCAATTATTTCAAATCCAAATTGAACATTTAAAATAGCTGTTGTATATGCTCCAATTCCAAAGAATATTGCATGTCCCATATTAAAAATACCAGCTCGTCCTAAAATGATATCTTGAGAAAAAGCAACAACTGCAAATACTAGAAAAGTAATACCAATACTTAACCATGCAGAGTCAACTAAAAATGGAAAAACCGCCATTGTTACTAAAAATAGTATGGCAATAATAGTAGTTTTATTCATTATACTTTCTCCGCCGTTTTTTCACCAAGAAGACCATTTGGTCTTACAATTAAAATAACTATCAATAAAATAAATGTAAATGTCTCAGCCCAAGTTGTAGATATATATCCTGAAATCATTGCATTAAATAATCCAAGTAAAAGTCCACCAAGCATTGCTCCTGGAATTGAACCAATTCCACCAATGATTGCTGCAATAAATGCATTTAATCCATAAAGCCAACCCATATCAAAAGTTAAACCTCTATAATAAATTCCAATAAACAATCCACCAATTGCTCCAAGCATAGAACCAATAATAAAAATAGTCATAATAATTCTATTAACATTGATTCCCATTAACTTAGCAGCATCTTGATCAATAGCAGTAGCTCGTATTGCTGTACCCATTTTTGTTTTATTAATGAAAGTATAAAGAGCAATCATTAAAACAGCTGATAATGCTAAAATCATAACTTGAGTAAATGAAATAATTACTCCACCAAAATCCCAAGATGTACTTGGAAAAACATCTGATGGAAAAATCTCCATATTTGGTCCCCAAATTAACATAATTCCATTTTGAATTACAAGTGAAGCTCCAAGGGCTGAAACAACAGCACTTAATCTTGGTGCCGTTCTTAAAGGTCTGTATGCAAGACGCTCAAGAAGAACACCTACAAAAGCCACAACTATTGCTGTTAAACAAAATACTATTACAATATTTACTAAAGATAACGCATTTGAACCATAAAACTGTGTAAAGATAGTCAAGCCCACATAAGCAGAAAAGGCAACAAGGTCACCGTGTGCGAAGTTAATTAACTTCATCACACCGTAAACCATTGTATAACCTAAAGCTACTAATGCATATAAACTTCCTATAGTTAAACCATTTATTAACTGTTGAAAAAAGATATCCATTTTATTTGCCTTTTATTCGCTAACTACGTCTTTAGTACCGTCATTTTTCATTTTATAAACAACAAATTTAGCACCAACTCTTTCACCATCTTCTCTAATATTAAATGGTCCTGTGATTCCTGGGAAATCTTTCATAGTTCTGATGTAATCAGAGATTTTTTTAGTATCAAAAGAGTTTGTTTTTTCAACACCTTCAATAACTGCTCTTAAACCATCTGCATTTGTAACAGGCCAAATTGATGGAGGATCCATTTGGAATTTAGCTTTGTAAGCTGCAAGATATTTTTTTGCTTCTGGGTATGGTAAAATTTCAGGTGTTGGGAAGTTAATTAACACTGTACCTTCTGCTGAGTTTCCTGCAAGTTTATAGAAATCTGGATTATCATTTGAATCTCCACCAACAAAATCAGCATCAATTTGTAATTGTGCTTGTTGAGCTCTTAATAATCCACCATCAGTATAATAACCTGAATAATAAATTACATCTGGATTCATTGATTTAACTTTTGTTAGCATTGCTGTAAAGTTTTGAGTTCCCGATTTAATTTTACCTCTATAAATTACATTTCCACCAAGAGCTTTAATAGATGCTGCTGTTGCATCTCCTAAACCTTCAGAATAAGAAGAGTAATCAGATAAAACTACAATGTTTTTATATTTTTTAGCATTTACCATGTATTCAGCTGTAAAATCACTTTGTGATGAATTTGGGAATGAATTTCTAAAGAAAGTCCAGTATTTTTGTGAAATTAAAGAATCACTTGTTCCATCTGATGTTTGTAAAATTTTATTTCTAAAATATGTAGTTTGAGCAGCTTCTGTTGCTCCTGAAGTATATGAACCAATAACTGCAATTACACCTTCATTTGCTAATTTTTTAGCACAAACAGCAGCTTTTTGAGCTTTTGCTTCATCATCACAAGTTACAACTTCAATTTGTTTACCTAAAAGTCCTCCAGCTGCATTTTTTTCTTCTACAATTAATCTAACAAAGTTATCAATACTTTGACCTTCATTTGCATATTCACCTGTAATTGGTGCTTGTACACCTATTTTTACAACATCACTAGCAAGTAGTGAACTAGCCACCATTGCACTTAAAGCTATAGCTTTTCCAATATTTTTTAAATTCATTTATCTCTCCTTAAATTTTTTAAATTTTTATAACGTATGCTCTATAATATAGCAGCCAATACACCACTCACCGACTTTCTCTATCTTTTTGATATTTCCCCCTTTAAAGCTTGATTTTAAATTTTTATGTGAAGCTACAATTGAATCAAATGTTTCAATTATATTTTCTAATCTCTCTTGTGCATTTTTTCTAGCACTCGATGAGATATCTAAATAAAAAGCAAAAATTCCATAATCTAATGTAGAATCCTCTTTTTTATCTCTTTGTAACATTTTACACATTACTTCAATATCATTTTTATACTCTTCTTGAACATTTCTAACACCATTTTTTAGACACATGATTACTTTTGAAACTGAATCATTGTCACTTTTATGTTGAAATCTTTCATCAAGTGTTAAACATAATAATCTATCTATAATGTAATTTTTTTTCATAAACTCTTTGAAGTCTGTTCTATTTGGTAATGAACATCTTAAGATATCTGAAATTGTTGCATCTATAAAGATTTCAGGAGCATTAGCTAATTTCCCAACTTCTTGAGCAACATGAATAGATAAAAATTTTGCAGGGGCATATGATAAATATAAATCATCTGAAGTCCAAAAAGTATAATTTCTTTTTGCATTTTCAATTCCAGTAATTACTGCATTTATAACATCATCTTTAATTGGGAAAATATTCATTATGCTTCCTCCATATAGTTTTCATCTACTTCTTGAAGAATCCCACTTTCAAATAAAATATCTTCAATAAGTTTATTTTTTGAAATATTCAAACTTTGACTCAATATAAGTAAAGCATTATCTAACCTACTATCAATTTTAATAGTTAATTGAGAAATCTCTTTTTTACTACCATTGATATGTTTATTTATTACTTTTTTGATTATCGTTCTTTTGTTTTTTAACTTTGCCATATTAATCCAAATTACTAAAGATTTTTAAGTAGTACTTTTAGTACTACCTTTTTTTCTTCAGTCATTATTACATCACGAAACTTAATCGAGTCTTAATATATTAAAGGATTTTGTCTATATTTTAATCAATTTTGATGTTTATTGTTAATTTGTCCTAAAATGCTATTTTAATGCTATTTTAGGTGACTTATGTATAATTTTGAGATTTTATTTTGAGCTTTTAAATTGTTGTAAAATTAATCCAAGAATTATAATTGATAAACCAAATACTGTTGATAAATAAATCTCTTCACCTATAATAAAATGAATAAATATTAAAGAGATAAAAGGAGAAATAAAAATTAGATTTGCAATTTTTGCAGTTGAGTTTGCACTTTGCATAGCTTTTAGCCAAAATAAAAATGTAATTCCCATTTCAAAAAATCCAACATAAGAAGCAGCAAGTATTCCTTTTATATCTGGAATAACTAAAGGTTGAGTTAAAACAAAGTAAACAATAATCAAAGGAAGTGAAATTAAAAAGTTTGAAAATAGTCCAATTATTGGATCTGATTTTTGTTTTGTGTTTATTATCCAATACATAGACCATAAAACCGTTGATAAAAGAGCAAAAAATACTCCATCAGTATTTGAAAAATTTAGTGAAAAAGGTTCACCTTTAGTTGAAATAATCAATACTCCAAAATAACATATTATTCCAGCAAAGATATCTTTTAGTGTAAGTTTTTGTTTTAAAAAGATTACAGATAAAAATGCCAACATTAAAGCCCAAGTATAATTTATTGCTTGTGCTTCTTGAGCTGGTAATAAATCATAAGCTTTAAATAAAACCAAATAATACAAAAAAGGATTAATTAATCCTAGAATAAATACTTTTTTGTAATTATTTAGAATATGAATTTTAACATCATTAATTTTTTTTTGATAAACAATCACAACAAACAAAATTAGTGTAGAAAAAATAGAAGCATACAAAACTAATTCAATTGGAGTTAAATATTGTAAAGAAACTTTAAAAGCAGTAGCAACAGTTGACCAAAAGAATATTGCAATTAGTGCATATTTATATGCTTGATTTTGAGTATTAATGTTTAAACCTTAAAAAATTTATCTAATTGTAGTAGATAAAGTTTAATTATCTTTTAAATTTAAACAATAATAAAAATAATTTCTTAAGAAATTATATTTTACTAGATACTAGTCATGCATATATCCCATTCCATAGATATTTTTTATAAGTAAACCTGGTGCTTTTTTTCGTAAACGATATATAAGGCTTTTAAGATGTGTAATATCTGGGATTAAATCATATTCATCAGCCCAAATAATATCTAAAAGTTTATCCACTGTACATATTTTCCCATTATCATTTAATAGTGTATCTACAAAAATAATCTCATTTTTAGTTAATTCTATTACTTTATCATTTTCTTGTAGCTTTTTTTTCTTTTTATCCCAAACTAAAGATTCATTAATTTTTATTATATCAATATTACTATTTAAATTATTATGATAAATTTGATTACATAATTTATATATATCTTCTAAAAAAGTAGAATAATCAATAGGTTTTGTGAAAAACTGGTGTATTCCTAAATTAACTAAAGGTAATAAGTAATTGAACTCATTTCGTGCAGATAAAATTATAACTAACTGATCTTCTTTAATTTTGTATATAGCATCAATTAATTCTACTCCATCATAATTTGGCATTTTTATATCTGAAATAATTAAATCATAATATTTATTTGTATTTTCATAAAACTCTTTATACTTATTAAGAGCATCTAATCCATCTACCGCTGTAGTGACTTTTGGAAAAATATCTAAGAGTAATTCTGAAAACTCTTTTCTAAAATCAGTATCATCTTCTACAAAAAGTATATTTAGATTTTTAGTGTATTTTTTCAATAATCCATAATTCATTAAAATCCTTGCAACCTAGCTTAATCAAACAATAAAACTCTTTTAGAATCGGCTAAATTGTTTAGTAATCTATTTTAATAGAGGTTTTTTATAGATTATACTATGATTTTCTTTATTATATTATATATTATTATTTGGCTACTATTTACTGATATACTGTATAAAAAATAAAAAAGAGATATTATGATCGATACAAAAATTCTAAAAAATATAACTGTTCTTTATGCAGAGGACGAACTTATCCTGCAAGAAGGGATAAGCGAAACTTTAAATCTTTTTGAAATAAATGTAATTTGTGTAAAAAATGGGCAAGAAGGTTTGTCAGTTTTTAAATCATCCCATAAAAAAATAGATCTAATTCTTACAGATATAAAAATGCCAAAACTAGATGGAATTGGTATGATTGAAAAAATTAGAGAAATTGATAAAAACATACCTATAATTATCACAACAGCTCATCAAGAAACAAATTTTTTAATGCAATCTATTGAATTAGATATTAGTGCTTACGTATTAAAACCTATTGATATTTATAAATTAGAAGCATCTTTAATAAAAGCAATCGAGTCAAAAGTATTAAGAGAAGAATTAATACAAAAAAATAAAAAACTAGAAATTGAAATTCAAAAAAACGAAGAAAAACAAAAAATTATGGAAACACAATCAAGGTTTGCAGCTATGGGTGAAATGATAAATATGATAGCTCACCAATGGAGACAACCACTAGCCTCTATTGGAACAGCTTCTTATAATTTAAAATATAAACTATTATCTGAAAAATTTGATTTAGAAACAAAAGAAGGTAGAGCTGAACAATCTAGTTTTTTTAGTAAAAAACTTGATGAAATAGAATTTTATGTACAAAATCTTACTACAACTATAGATGACTTTAGAAATTTCTTTAAAACAGATAAAGTTTTTGTGAATACAAAAATTGAAAATCCAATAAGAAATACACTAAAGATAATACAAAAAGATTTAGAATCTAATAATATTGATGTAATTCTAAATCTAAGAAGTCAAAATCAAATCAATATCTATGAAAATGAAATAGTTCATGTAATTATAAATATACTAAAAAATGCACAAGATAAGCTTTCAGAAAAAAAGATTGAAAATGCAAAAATTCAAATTACTACACTAGATTTAGAAGATGGTATAAAAATAGATATATATGATAATGGCGGAGGAATTGAAAAAGAAAATTTAGATATTATTTTTGAACCATATTTCTCAACAAAAAAAGA
>JAHIWE010000118.1 GCA_018816105.1 bacterium
ATAATATAATATAATATAATATAATATAATATAATACCAGATAAAGCGAAAAGCAAATAAAACAAACGAATTAAATGCGTCAATAAATGCCGTGCCGTGCTGTGCAGTGTTGTACTATTTTTATTTTGTTATTATACCTATATACCGTTCCCCCATCTAACCAATTAACAATCTAAGATATAATTATTATGATATTGTTATAAGTTTATTGAAAATATGTTAAATTGATTCTTTTATACAGAAAAAGTGTAAAAAGTGTAAAATGTATAAAAAGTGATAAAGCACAAACAACTCAAACTCTACAAACAACACAAACTGAATAAACAGATATTTAATGAATTGAAAATGTGGAATTTAATATTAATAAAAAGATAGAAAAGATATTGAATATGAATAATCATAGACTTAATATAGAATGTATAAGGAATATTTAAGGAAAAATAAAGGCGAAAGTGATATATATATCAACGTTTTTATTTTGGCCAAAATTTTTTTGTCACACTCATTGACTGTGACTGTGACTAAATTTATCACGCTTTATTATATCAATTTTATTTTACAATTTGTCAACTTTAGTTAACAAAATATTCATCATAATATTTAAATATCCAGTAAAAAAATACAAAATACTTAAAATATTTTATATCGCCTTTAGATATTTCCGTCAAATATAGTTGACACTTTATTGTTAAGCTTATCACACAATTCGCACAACTTTATTACACTTTATTGTCAAGCTTATCACGCTCATTGACTGTGACTGTGACTGTGACTAAATTTATCACGCTCATTGACTGTGACTGTGACTAAATTTATCACGCTTTATTTTATCACACATTATTGTCAACTTTATCACACATTATTGTCAACTTTATCACACATTATTGTCAACTTTATCCCACCAAAAAGAAAAAAATATTTTCAAAAAAAGAAAAAAAGACTTGATTTTTAATATTAATTGTGTTATATTTGATAATGTAACGATAGGAGAACAAAATGAAACATATATTAGTGTAATGACCATTCTTGAACCAGGACAGAAACTTATAATATGGTCAAACGGACGACGTTGTGATGACGTTAAAATCTGGGCATGGGATGGTTCTACCTTGAATATTTCTGACATGAGAAATTCAGAATATGAAGCCAAGAAAGATTTTATGTTAATTGATAAAGGAGAAATAATTTGATAAAAGTTCAAAGTTTCTTATATTTATAGATGTACCTTTCACACAAGGAGGATCGAATGAAAATAGCTAATATTCGTCTTATTTTAAGTAATCCATCAGATTTATCGCGGGCTTACAAGTTTTTCATGTCAAACAAAGAAATAAGAGGTAAATGGCATGCAAGTGGAAGAAATGTGTTGGAAAAGGAAGTTCCTCGTTCCAAACTTCAGGATGTTCGATTGATAATTTCCAACATATTAAAATCTCATAATATAAAATATGTAGAAGAGGGTGATAATAGATAACAATAAGGAATTTAAATATTATATGTGCCTTCGGAATGACGGTAATTGCAGTCATATTGGATTGGAATTAAAGCCGTATTATTATTGTCAGGATAACAAGAAGGATTGTATTTTTTGCAACAGAAATATTTCATTTGGGGTTGATTATATAAAATCTAAATTATCACAGCGACATAAACCTAATTTTGAATTTTGAATAAAGTTTTAAATTAAATTAAATTCAACAAAACGTCATAACCTTTGCCATTCGATCAATTCTTGGTAAGCTATACCTAGATATCAAAAAAATTATAAGTCTTAACCAGCACGACGCCAGACGTCGCGGTTTTGATTCTGTGATTATCAGTCTTTTAATTTCTGATATAAAATGGAGAAAAATATTATGAAAAAAGAATGGGCGCCTGTTATTCAGGAATATATCGATTATTTTGAAAAACAAGAATTTCCAGAAAATTGTCCTTTTTGCGGTGCAGGATCTATGATAGTAGAAAAATATAAACTTGATGAGGATGAGGAGGATGAGATGTGTATGTCCGAATGTCCGGTTGGATATCCCAATAGAATTAGCCATCCGAAATTTCCCAAGATTCCTCAAGAATATAATAATTCTTGTGGTGGAATGAAACATTATATTATTGCATCCAATCAACCAAAATTATGGAATGCTTTCATTGAATATTTTAAACTATTGCTTGCTGAAGGATGACGAAATTTATGTACAGCGCAAAACTTTTTTAATTATGAAATTGTTTGTTATTATTGATGCAAAATACAGTATAATTAATTTTATTACAGCCAAAAATAAAAAATATGCATGCGCTGTATAAATTTTGTAAAAGGGAAATTTTAACTCAATTGGAAATATAACAAAATTATTTTTCATTTTTCTGTTGACATTTAATGATGATTGTGTTATATTATATATGTAAGATGAAATTGAAAGTTCCAATTTCAACAAATTAGGAACCTCTAAAAAGAAAGGATATGATATGAAAACAAAAATAATTGAAAAATCCGGCTACTCAAGTTTTCACGGTGAACTGGACAATGTCCAGTTCATTAGAATTGAAATCCAGGATGAGGACACCAAATCCTGGAAAGACGTCCTGGTAACATACGGGATTTGGACCGAGGAACAGAGGGAAGAAGAAGTTCCGCCTCGGGAATTTCCCACGATTTTCGGTTCATGGGAAATTTCAATATCACCAAAATATTCTCCATCAGTGGAGCTGGTTGAAATTAGTC
>JAHIWE010000119.1 GCA_018816105.1 bacterium
TAATTGGAGCATTAGCAACTGTAATAATTCAATCAAGTAGTGCAACATTAGCTCTTACAATTACAGCATTAGCCACTGGTCAATTAATATATATAAATGCTATGGCAATTGCTGTTGGAGCGAATATTGGAACAGCAACAACTGCTGCAATGGGAGCAATGGTTTCAAATGCAAATAGCAAAAGAATGGCTGTTGGATTGTTTATCTTCAAAGGTGTAACAGCTATTTTTACTCTATCTTTATTATATTTTATTATTGATTTTGTTGATTGTTTATCTAATGTATTTGGAATTGCTCAAGATGATTGGGCTATGAAATTAGCTGTTTTTCATACATTTTTTAATCTTATTGGATTAATTATATTTTCATTTTTTATTCCTAGATTAGTAACTTACCTAAAAAAACTATTCGTTGAGGATGTTGATACTTATATTCAAAAACCAAAATACCTTGATATGGAAGTTGTTGCTGTTCCTTTTGCTGCACTTGAAGCTACAAAAAAAGAGACAATTCACTTATATGATAACGCAAGTGAAGTTTTAAGTCATGCAATAATGTTACATAGACATAGATATTTAGGAAAAACAGATATTGCTTTAGTTGTAAAAGAATCAACAGATATTATTGAGTTAAATATTGATGATTTTTATCAAACAAGAATTAAATCTCTTTATAGTGATATCATAGATTATTCAACGGTTTTTATAAATGAGTTAGATAGTGAGAAAAAAAACTATTTATATGAGTTAAGAAGTTCATGTAGAGATATAGCTGAAGCTGTAAAAAATACAAAAGAATTACAACAAAATATTTCAAGATATCTATTAAGTAATAATGATTATATAAAAGATGAATATAATTATATTAGAGAAGCCATTGCAAAAACTATGAATACTATAAATGAAATTAAAAATAGTAAAGATGAAATAGATGTTCTATCTAAGGCTGAATTACTAAAAGATTATTTAAAAAGTTTAGATGTTATAGCAACAGGTAGGATAGATGTTTTAATTAGAGAAAAAAGAATAGATAAAAAAATGGCAACTACTTTACTAAATGATAGTTCTCATGCATACAATGTAATCAATAAGTTGATAAGTGTGGCTAAAGTGTTATGGATTGAAGATCTTACTATTAAACAACTAGGAGAAGATTATGCAGCTGGAAAAAATCTATGAAAAAGTTAAAAAGTACTTATTGTTAATTGAAGAAGATGATATTGAGAAAAAAAAGATTGATAAACTTAGTGAAAATATAGAAGAGAAAATCTCTAAAATTAAAAATAAACTAAAGTCTATTAATGATACAGATGATGAAAATAGATTAAAAGAAGAGATTGCTATATTAAAGAAATTTAAAAAACAATTAAAAGAAAAAAAATAGATAAAGAGGAAATAGCTTTATTTAACTATTTTCATCTTTTTATTTTTTTGCTGAGTATTAATTGAATCTAATGAGAAAATTATTAGAGCAATCCAAATAAGACAAAATGTAATAAGCTTATCAAAGTTAAGCTCTTCTTTATAAATAAAAATTGCCAGTAAAAAAGAGCAAGATGGACCGATATATTGAAAAAAACCAAGAGTTGAAAGTTTCATTCTTGTTGCTGCACCATTAAATAAAAGTAATGGAATTACTGTTATTAATCCACCTAAACTTAACATCAAATCAATATATAAAGTTGAGTGTAAAAATGAAATTTTATTTGTGCTAATTAAATAATAAATTCCTATTAATGCAAAGGGCATTAAAATCAAAGTTTCTGTAAATAATCCTACAATTGAACCTACATTTATCTTTTTTCGTATCATTCCATAAAATGCAAAACTTAAAGCCAGAGTAAGAGAAACAATAGGAATAGTCCCTAGTGTTATTACTTGATAAATAACTGCAAAAAATGCAATAAAAATCGCTATATTTTGGTATTTACTCATTCTTTCTTGGAAAAAAAGATATCCTAAAAATATACTAACTAATGGATTTATAAAATATCCAAGTGCTGTTTCAATAATTTTATTATTAGCAACTGCCCAAATAAAAACTAACCAGTTTAGTGAAATGAAAAATGTTGAAATTGCTAAATATTTTAGCTTTTTCATATCTTTTATTAATAATTTAAAAACCTCTATTTGTTTTGTTATAAAAAGTAGTGGAATTAAAATAATAAATGACCAAAAAATTCTATGTATTAATACTTCAATAGGTTCAACACTTGCTACTTGTTTGAAATATATAGGAGCAATAGCACCCCAAAAAAGAAATGCAAATATAGCATAAACTTGACCTA
>JAHIWE010000120.1 GCA_018816105.1 bacterium
CAAAAAGGTGCATTATACGAATTTGATGAGCAATTTTCAAATAAATTTAAAACTGTAAAAGGTGAAGCAAGTTTCAATAATATGGGTGATATTTCAGGAGCTGCTAGAATTGCTGCTGCTTTTGGAAAAGATAAGGCTGTATGTATTGTAAAACATGGAAATCCTTGTGGATTTGCAATTAAAGATACTTTATTAGAATCTTATGTTGAAGCACTTAAATGTGATCCTGTTTCTGCATTTGGTGGAGTTGTTGCAGTTAATGGAACAGTTGATAAAGAATTAGCAGAAAAAATGAATGAAATCTTTTTAGAAGTTGTATTTGCAGCTAGTTTTACACCTGAAGCAGTTGCCGTATTTGAATCTAAAAAAAGAATTAAATTATTTGAGCAAGGAACACAGTATTTAGAACTTGCAAATGACGCAATTGACTTTAAAAGAGTTGATGGTGGATTTGTATTTCAAGATGCTGATAAAGTAAAAGAGGATGAAGTTAGAAATTCTGAGTTAAAATCTACTAGAATTGCAACTGAGCAAGAAGTAAAAGATATGGAAATTGCATATAAAATAGCTTCATTAACAAAATCAAACTGTGTAGTTTATGTTAAAAATTCTGCAATGGTAGCTGTTGGTATGGGTATGACTTCAAGAGTTGATGCTTCAAAAGCTGCTTTAAGAAAAGCAGAAGATATGGGAATTGATGTATCTGGAGCTGTATTGGCATCTGAAGCATTTTTCCCATTTAGAGATAGTATTGATGCAGCTGCAGAGGCTGGTGTAAAATGTGTAATTGAACCAGGTGGATCAATCAGAGATGATGAAATTATAGCTGCTGCTAATGAGTATGATATGGCTTTATATTTCTCAGGAATTAGACACTTCTTACATTAGAAATAATTGAATAAATAATATCATTAGCTTTTAGCTTGTGATATTATTTTTTTCTCTTTTTTTTCAATTATTTTCTGATATACTCTAAGGATTATTACGACGGAGTTTACTTTGATTTCATTTAAATTTATTAAACTAACATTTTTATTATTTATATTCACTACTTCCCTATATTGCGAAAATCTTAAAAAAATAACTATTCAATTATCTTGGTTTGATCAATTCCAATTTGCTGGATATTATATGGCAAAAGAAAAAGGTTTTTATAAAGAATTAGGTCTTGATGTTGAAATTAAACCATTTGAATTTGGTATTGATATTCCAAAAGAAGTTAGTGATGGAAAATTTGATTTTGCAGTAGGACGTGAAACTTTAATTTTAGAGAAAACAAAAAATAGAGATATTGTTGCTTTATATGCTCTTTTTCAAGCCAGTCCTTTGATTTTGATGACTACAAAAGAATCAGGAATAAACAATATTAACGATTTTTCAAATAAAAAAATAATGACTACAATTGATGATTCAAGTGAAGTATCATTAAAAGCTATGATTATCTCAAATAAAGTTAAAATTGAAGCTTTAGAATTTTTAAAACATACCCATAATATTGATGATTTAATAAATAAAAATACAGATATTATTTCTGCTTATATCTCAAAAGCTCCTTTTCAACTTAATCAAAAAGGTGTCGAATATAATATTTTTGATCCAAAAAAATTTGGCTTTGATATGTATAGTGATATGTTATATACAAGTGAAAACTTAATAAATAGTGATTTAAATACAGTATTATTATTTAAAAAAGCATCATTAAAAGGATGGGATTATGCCTATGCAAATATTGAAGAGAGTGCAAGTTTAATATTTGAAAAATATAACTCTCAGAATTTAACAAAAAGTGAATTAATTTATGAAGGAAAAGAGTTAAGAAAACTTTCATATTTTAATACAGTAAATTTAGGAGAGATTAAAAAAGATAAAATTCAAAGAATTTATGATTTGTATAATCTTATGGGACTCATAGATAACCCTATTGATTTAGAAAAATTTGTTTTTGATTTAAATAATCTAAGGAATTTAACATTTTCTTCTTTAGAAGTTGAATATTTAGAAAAAAGAGATGATATTACAATGTGTGTAGTACCAAATTTTATGCCTTATAGTGATATTAATGATGGTAAATTTATAGGTTTTATTGCTGAGTATGTAAGTTTAATTGAAAGTAAAATTAAAAAACCAATTAAATTAATACCAACAAAATCTTGGAGTGAATCTTTAGCTTTAGCAGAAAGTGGTAAATGTGATATTTTACCATCTGCTGTTTGGACAAAAGAACGAGAAAATAAGTTTAGTTTTACTAAAGCATATTTGAATATTCCTTTTGTTCTTTTAACTAAAAGTAATACCTCTTTTATAAATAATTTAAACACTTTAAAAAACAAGAAAATATCAGTAACTGAAAATTACGTTTTACTTGATCTTTTAAAAGAAAAATATAAAGATATAGATTTTATAGCAGTAAAAGATATAGATGAAGGAATCAATAATATCTTAGATGGAAAAACATTTGGACATATAGATGCAATTTCCACATCGTGGTATAAATTACAAACTAAATATTTAACGAAAATTTCAATTTCTGCAAAACTTGATGAGAATGTTGATATATCAATAGCTACTATTCGAGATAATATTTTATATAGTATTTTTCAAAAAGCAGTTTTAAGTATTGATGATTATTCAAAAAATGAATTACTTAACAGATGGACATTTACAGAATATCAAAAAGAGTTTGATTATTCTATTATATGGAAAATAACTATACTTATTTTGGGGATATTTGCAGCAATTTTATATAGACAAAGATTTTTAAAAAATTTAAACAATTCTTTGCTTCAAAAAGTTGACGAAAAAACAAAAAAATTACGAGATATAAATAATCAATTAGAAATAAGAATTAAAAAAGAAGTTGAAGAAAATCTAAAAAAAGACAGACTTTTGTCTCAACAACAAAAAATGGTTTCAATGGGTCAAATGATAGAGAATATAGCCCACCAATGGCGACAACCATTATCTGTAATAACTACAAGTATAAGTGGAATAAAATTAAAAAAAATGTTAAATGATTTGGATGATGATTTTCTAAATAAAACCCTTGATTCTGTAATGAATACTTCTCAATACTTATCTAATACAATAGATGATTTTAGATACTTTTTTAAACCACAAAAAGAAAAAGAGAAATTTTATTTAGAAAAGTGTTGTAATAAAACTATAGAATTATTAAGTCCAAATTTTACAGAAAATAATATTAAAGTGATTTGTAGAGTTGATGATATAGAAATATTTGGTTATGAAACAGAGTTGATTCAAGTTTTAATTAATATATTAAATAATTCTAAAGATGCATTATCGTTAGTTGAAAATCAAGAAAGATTAATTTTCATTAATATTTTAAAGGAGAATGGAAAAGCTCTTATAAAAATAAAAGATAATGCAGGAGGAATTCCAGATGATGTTTTAAGTCAAATATTTGAACCATATTTTACTACAAAACATCAAGCGCAAGGAACAGGAATAGGACTTTATATGTGTCAAGAGATTATCTATAAACATATGAATGGACATATTGATATTGCAAATATTGATTTCAAATATAATCATAAAAAATATAAAGGAGCATTAGCTCTTATTGTTTTAGATATTGCTTAGTAATAAAAATATTTTATTACTATTGTAATAATCTTTAGATATAATTTAAGTAATATAGAAATTAGGAAAATTATTGAATTGGTTAGATATAGATAAAACTCACGTTTGGCATCCTTATAATGCACTACCTTCAAAAACAAAAATATTACCTGTTAAAAGTACGAATAAAACTTCAATTTTTTTAGAAACAGGTGAAGAATTGATAGATGGAATGAGTTCATGGTGGAGTGCAATTCATGGGTATAATCATCCAAAGTTAAATGAAGCACTGAAAAAACAAGTTGATATTATGCCTCATATTATGTTTGGAGGTTTAGCTCATGAACAAGCTAGTTTATTAGCTAAAAAATTAGCAGATTTAACAGGACTTCATAGTGTCTTTTTATGTGATAGTGGTTCTGTTTCTGTGGAAGTTGCTTTAAAAACTGCAATACTTTACCAAAAAGCAAAAGGTTTAAAAAAGTATAAATTTTTAGCCTTAGAAAATGCTTATCATGGAGATACTCTTGGAGCTATGAGTGTGTGTGATCCAAATAATTCAATGCACAGTATTTATGGTACATATCTAAGTGAACATATCTTTACAAAAGCTCCGGAGATGGGTTTTGATAGTGATTGCAGTGTTTCAATAATAGAGTTAGAAAAGAACTTTGAAAAGTACAATGAGCAAATTGCTGGATTTATTTTAGAGCCAATAGTTCAAGGTGCAGGTGGAATGAGAATATATAATCCAAAGTACCTAAAAAAAGCACGAGAATTATGTACTAAATATGATATTTTATTAATTGCCGATGAAATAGCAACAGGTTTTGGACATACAGGAAAAATGTTTGCATGTGAATGGGCTTTAATAAAACCTGATATTATGACTGTTGGAAAAGGATTAACGGGCGGTTATATGACCATGGCTGCAATGATCACCTCTAAAGATGTAAGTGATGTTATTTCAAATAGTGACATTGGTGTATTGATGCATGGTCCAACTTTTATGGGAAATCCACTTTCTTGTAGTGTAGCAAATGCAAGTATTGATTTATTAAAAGATACATCATGGGAAGAAAATGTTAAAAATATTGAAACAATTTTTACTGAAGAATTAGAGTTTGCAAAAGAGTTAAATCTTGTAAAATCAGTTAGAAATATTGGAGCTATTGGAGTTATTGAATTAAATGATGATTGTTATGCTCAAGAAGTTCAAGATTATTGTGTTAAAAATGCAGTATGGATTAGACCTTTTGGAAAGCTAATTTATTCTATAGTTGCATATACTATAAAAGAAGAAGATTTAAGAAAAATAGTAAAAACAATGATAGAAGCTATAAAATCAATAAAGATAAAAAATGAAAAAAAATAATTTAAAACAATTAGTTTCAAACTTACCAAAATATCCAAGTGTTTTAGGAAGACATAGACTTTTTAATAGTGCTGTTTTAATTCCTCTTGTAAAAATAAAAGGTGAATATCATCTATTATTTCAAAAAAGAGCAGCAACAATTAGACAAGGTGGAGATATTTGTTTTCCAGGTGGTGGATTTGAGCAGGGTGTTGATAGAGATTATAAAGATACTGCACTTAGAGAAACAAAAGAGGAGTTAGGAATTGATGCTAAAGATATAAAAATTTTAGGTCAACTTGACACTTATGTGGCTCCAATTGGTACAATTATTGAATCTTTTGTTGCAAGAATAAAGAAAAAAGCTTATAAGAATATGAAAATTGATCCATGTGAAGTTGAAAAAACTATGATTATACCAATATCATTTTTTAAAGAAAATGAGCCTGAAGAGTATACTTTATCCCATGAAATACAACCTTATAAATATAATAAAGATGGACAAAAAGAAATTTTATTTCCAGTCGAAGAGTTAGGACTTCCTGCTACGTATAAAAAACCTTGGGGAAATAAACAACATAAAATCTGGGTATATAAATATGATGGTGAAGTAATTTGGGGAATTACTTCAGTTTTAATAAGAGATGTTATTGAAAAATATTAAATAGTCATCACAGACCATGTATTATCTTTTAAAGCATGAGTCAAAAGCTCTCCTGTATGTATGATTTCTATATTTAACTCTTTTAATATAGAAGCTGCATCATAATCTTCCACACAAACAATACAAGCACTCATTTTTACACCTGTATTTTGTATTTTTTTTAATTGTTCTTGAATTTGTAGGTTATTTTTTGTAAGTAATATTGAAGGACCCCAGAGCATCAAATGTGCACTTTTCCAATATTCTCGCTCTAAAATAACAGATGAGTATAAAAGTGGGAATTTATTAGCCACTTCAATATCCCCATTTGTCCAAACAATTAGTAAATTATCTTTCATTTAAAAAGCCTTTGGTTATAATTTTCTATAATTATATAATAAAATTTTTAAAGGTAGAAAATGAATAAAATAATCTTAGAAAACAAAGAAATATTTCCCTCAAAAGTTGTGTGTATTGGTCGAAATTATATGGATCATATAAAAGAACTAAATAATGAAGTTCCTGAAGATATGGTATTTTTTATAAAACCAAACTCAGCTATTTCAAATAGATTAATTTTCCCAAAAAATCAAAACTCTTGTCATTATGAAGCAGAGATATCTTTTTTAATTGAAAACAATAAAATAAGTGCTGTATCATTTGGACTTGATTTAACATTAAGAGAAGTTCAAAGTAAACTAAAAGCTAAAGGACTTCCTTGGGAGCGAGCAAAATCTTTTGATGGTGCGGCAGTTTTTTCTAAATTTGTGAATTTTGATGGAGATATTTCAAAACTTGGAATTGAACTTTATATAAATGGTGAATTAAAACAAAAAGGTGATTACTCTTTGATGATAAATAAACCATCTGAGATTATAAAAGAAGTAAATAGTTTTCTAAGCTTTGAAAATGGTGATATTTTAATGAGTGGAACTCCTCAAGGTGTAGGTTCTTTTAATGTTGGAGATGTTTTTCTTGGTAGAATACTTTTTGATAATAATGTATTAATAGAAGAAACTTTTGAAGTAATTTAATAATCAATATTATTATGTTATAATAAAGTTTTAATCATTTCAAGGATTTTTATGAGATATCTCATTTTTATAATTTTTTTTATTAGCTTTGCTTATTCTTCTGTAAATAAACAGGATGAATCCATTTTTACAGTTGAAGAAATGCAATGGATGAAAAATAACCCAGTTATAAAAGTAGGGGTTGATAATGACTGGCCACCTTTTGATTATGACAGAGATGGAATACATAATGGAATTTCTTCTGAATATTTAAAAATAATATCTGAAAAAACAAATTTGAAATTTGAAATTTATTCTGATAGTTGGGATAAAGTCATAGAGAAAATAAAGAATAAAGAATTAGATATTTTAGCCTGTGCCGTTAAAAATCCTACGAGAGAAAGTTTTTTAAATTTTACAGACCCTTATTTGAGTATTGATATCGTGGTAGTGGGGAAAAAGAACTTAAAACTAAAATCTTTTGATGAAATTAAAAATTATAAAGTTGTAGTTCAGAAAAATGATTATGTATATGATTCACTAATAAAAAGATTTCCAAATATGAATTTTGTATTTGTTGAATCAAATAGAGAAGCTTTAAAACTTGTATCTTATGGAGAAGCAGATTTATATATAGATAATTTAGCAACAATCTCTTATTTTATAGAAAAAGATTTATTGACTAATTTAGAAATAAAAACAAAAGCCGATTTTGATACTTCTTTATTATCTCTTGCAATCATTAAAGAAAAAGAAATACTTAGAACAATTTTTAATAAAGTCTTATCAAGTATTGGCGAAGAACAAAGAAATGAAATAAATAAAAAATGGGCATTTCAAAAGGATTTAAACCATGAGGTTAATTTTACAAAAGATGAACTTCTTTGGATTAAAAATAACCCTATTGTTAAAATAGGTGCTGATGCTAATTGGCCTCCTTTTGAGTATGTTGATGCAAGTGGAAAATATCAAGGAATAGCATCTGATTATTTAAATTTACTTAGTGAATATACCGGTTTAAAATTTGAAATTCAAGCTGATGATTGGTATAGTGTAATATCCAAAATTAAAGAAAGAAAACTTCATATGTTAGCCTGTGTTGCTAAGACTATAGATAGAGAAAAGTATTTAAATTATACAGAACCATATTTAAATATTGATGTTGTAGTTATTGCAAAAAAAGAGCTTAAAATAGAAAAGTTTGATGATATAAAAGATTATGTAATTGCTGTGCAACAGGGTAATTTTGTCCATGAAAAACTACTTAAAAAATTTCCCGATATAAAATTTATTTTTGCAAAATCAAATAAAGAAGCTTTTGAAATGGTTTCTTATGGTAAAGCAGATATTTTTATTGGAAATATGCCAGTATTTTCTTATTTTGTTGAAAAAGAGTTATATACAAATATCGAGGTTAAATTTAAAGCTGATTTTGACAAGATAGATTTATCAATGGCTGTTTTAAAAGAGAATGAAACACTATTTAATATTATTCAAAAAGTTATGCCTATAATTATTAAAAAAGAAGAGGAAAAAATAAATAAAAAATGGATATTTGAATTAAAAGAAAAAAATAGTTCAATATCTTTTACTAAAGAAGAATTTGATTGGATAAAAGCAAATCCAAGTATTAAAATTTCTGGAGATCCATTGTGGCCTCCTTACTCTTTTTATGATGATAAAAATAATTATATAGGAATTATCCCTGATTTAGTAAGTGAAGTATTTAAAAATATTAATATCAAATTAGATTATATAAAAACTGATTCATGGTCTGATACTATAAGTTTAATTCAAGAAAAAAAAATTGATTTAATAGATGCTATATCTTATTCGGAAACAAGAAGTGAATATTTAAATTTCTCAAATAAATATGTTGGGGCTGAAATAGTAATAATTGCAAATAATAGAAATGATAATTATGTTAACTCCTTTAATACTATTTCTCATAGAAAAATAGCTACTGTTAAAAGTTATTCAGTAATTGAAGAGATTAAGCGTGACTTTCCTCAAATAAAAAAAATTATAGAGTTTGATAATCCACTTGATGGTTTAAAAGAGTTATCGAATTCACAAATTGATTATTTTATTTTAGATATTCCAACTTTTGAGTATTATAGTAAAAACTATAGTTTAAGTAACCTAAAAATAGTAGGACCTGCTGGATACAATTATCAATATGGTTTTGGTGTAAGCAAAGATAACCCTCATTTACTTTCGATTTTAAATAAATTACTAGATAATATTTCTATTCAAAAAAAAGATGAAATTTATAGAAAATGGATACACGTAGATTATGAAGAAAAAATAGATTATAAATTGATTTGGAAAATAATTGCATTTGCATTATTTATCTTAGCAGGTACGATTTATTGGAATAGAAAGTTAAAATTAGAAATATTAGAAAAAGAAAAAGTTCAAAAAGAGTTAGAGAAAGAACGAAATAATATTCAAAAATTAAATATAGAGCTAGAAAAAGCTAAAAATATAGCAGAAAATATAGCAAAACAAAAAAGTGAATTTTTAGCAAATATGAGTCATGAGATACGAACTCCAATGAATTCAGTAATTGGTTTTACTGAGATATTAGAAAAAGAGATAGAAAATCCTTTACATCAAGAGTATCTTCATTCAATAAAAAAAGGTGGAAATTCATTATTAAGAATAATTAATGATATTTTAGATCTTTCAAAAATAGAAGCAGGTAAGTTAGAAGTAAAAAATGAATCTTTAAATCCCAAAAATATGTTTTTAGAAATTGAATCAATTTTTCATTCTAAAATAATAAGTAAAAATATTAATTTTATTGTAGAAATAGATGAAACAATTCCAAAATTTATAATTATTGATGGAGTAAGAATACGACAAGTTCTTTTTAATTTAATTGGAAATGCAATTAAATTTACTGAAAAAGGTCATATAAAACTAAAGGTTGAGAATATTTATAAAGATGATATTAAAAGTAAAATAGATTTAATATTTAGTGTGGAAGATACTGGTATTGGAATAGATGAAAGTAATCTTAAAAATATTTTTAATGCCTTTGAACAAGGAAATAATCAAAATGTTGCAAAATATGGAGGAACGGGATTGGGTCTTGCTATTTGTACAAAACTAGTTAATATGATGAATGGTGAAATAAAAGTACAAAGTGAAAAAAATAAAGGTTCAATTTTTACTGTAATATTAAGAGATATTCCAATTAGTTCAATGGAAGATAAAATAGTTTCTCAAAAATTATTAGCTTCAAATATAGTTTTTGAGAAAGCGCAAATCTTAGTTGTTGATGATATTGAAGAAAATAGAAAATTAGTGGAAGCTAGCTTAAAAGATTTTGATATAGATTTAATAATGGCACAAAATGGCCAAGAAGCAATAGATAAATTAAGAAATATAAATGTAGACTTAATACTAATGGATTTAAGAATGCCTATTATGGATGGATATGAATCTACTAATATAATAAAAAATAACGATAAATTAAAACATATTCCAATAATTGCATTAACTGCATCTGTAATGGGAAAAGATTTAGAAAAAGTATCTAAGTTTGGATTTGATGGATATTTAAGAAAACCTGTAATATTGGATGATTTAATAGAAGAGTTAGCTAAATATTTAAAATATAAATTTATAAATGAAAAGATAATTGTAAGTAATAATCCTATTGCTATTGATTCTGATAAATTAAAATTTGTTTTAGATAAGCTAAATAATGAATTAAAACAAGAGTGGAAAAATATAAAAGATGGTGGAGATTTTTCTTTAATAGAATCCTTTGCACAAAAATTAAATGATTTAGCTATAGAAGAAGATATTTATTTATTAAAAGATTATGCTAAAGAGTTAATAAAAGATATAAACTCCTTTGATATAGAAAAAGTAGATTATTTAATGAATACATATTTAGAACTAATAGAGAATTTAAAGGCAAAAATTGGAAACAAATAGCAAGATCTTAATAGTAGATGATATTCCAAAAAATATTCAAATGGCAATGAATATTTTAAAAGATGAGGGATATAGAATGTTTTACGCTAAAAGTGGAGTAATGGCTCTTTCTTTAGTTGAAGAACATAATTTCGATTTAATATTATTAGATATAATGATGCCTGATATGAATGGCTTTGATGTATGTACGAAATTAAAAAATAATGATAAAACAAAAAATATACCTATAGTTTTTTTATCAGGAAAAGACTCATCTCAAGATATTGCACAAGCTTATGAATATGGTGGAATAGATTATGTTGTAAAACCATTTATCACAATAGAATTAATTACAAAAGTAAACTCTTATGTAAGATTAAAAATATTGGAAGATAGATTAAAGGCTGGTTATGTATAAAAAATATGGAAATAAAATATTATTAGTTGATGATGATGCAAAAAATTTACAAGTTGCTATGAATATATTAAAAAATTATAATGTAATTTATGCACAAAGTGGAGAAAAAGCTTTAGAGTTATTAGATAAAAATGATTTTGATTTGATTTTATTAGATATTATAATGCCTTTGATGGATGGTTATCATGTGTGTTCAAAAATTAAAGAAAATGAAAAAACAAAAAATATACCAATAGTTTTTTTAACAGTAAAAGATGATGAAAAAGATATCGTAAAAGGTTTTGATTTAGGGGCTGTTGATTATATAGTAAAACCATTTTATAGTGAAGTTTTACTAAAAAGAGTTGAGGTGCATTTAAAAATAGCAAGACTTATGCACGAATTAGAACAGATGAATTTAAATCTAAATAAAACAGTAGAAGAGCAAGTTGAACAAATAAGACAAAAAGATGAGATAATAATACAACAATCAAAAATAAGTGCAATGGCTTCTATTATTGATGTTATAACTTTGCAGTTGAAAAAACCAGTAGATAGAATTAAACTTTATTTACAATCATTAAATATTAAAATCACAAATATTGAAGAATTAAGATCTGATGAAACTTTTAAAAATACACTTTATGAAATAAATAAATTAGATGAAATAATGAATGACTTTCATAAATCTTTTAATAATCATAAAAATAAAGAGAATGTAAATGTAAAAGTTTCTTTGGATAATGCGCTGTTTCCACTAAAAGATGAAATGAAAAGAGAAAATGTAAATATAAATATTCAAGGTGATATTTTATTATCATTAAATATTGTATTTGATGAAATAAAACATATTTTTAGTAAATTATTA
>JAHIWE010000121.1 GCA_018816105.1 bacterium
AAGCAAAGTTTTCAATACCTTATTTAAAGAATTATTAAAAGATAAAAAAATAAAGAAACTAATGGAACAAAAAGTTAATAATTATAATCTTGCTGTTCAAACCATAAAAACGGGAAAGTTTGAAGGCGACAAAGTTAAAAAATAAAATATAGAAGGTTTAATATGTTTAATAATATTTATAAAGGTAAAAAGGTTTTAGTAACGGGGCATACTGGGTTTAAGGGGAGTTGGCTTACAACTTGGTTGGTTAAACTTGGTGCAAATATAGTAGGTATTTCAAAAGATATACCTACCAAACCATCAATGTTTGAAGAATTGAAATTAGAAGATATAATTAAACATTATCAAGAAGATATTAGAGATTTATCTAAAATGATTGAAATAATTTCTACTGAGAAACCAGAATTTCTTTTTCATTTAGCAGCTCAGCCGATAGTGTCAACTTCATATAGTGAGCCGATTGAAACAATATCTTCAAATGTCATGGGAACAGCAAATATTTTAGAAGCTTTAAATGTATCAAATCATAAGTGTACAGCTATCATTATCACAAGCGATAAAGCTTATGATAATGTAGAGCAAGTTTGGGGATACAAAGAAGATGACAAGATGGGTGGAAAAGATATTTATAGTGGAAGCAAAGGTGCAGCTGAACTTATTATAAAATCATATTATTATTCATTTTTTAAATTACAAGGTTGTAATATTAAGTTAGCTATTGGAAGAGCTGGAAATGTTATAGGTGGTGGCGATTGGGCAAAAGATAGAATAGTAGTTGATTGTATGATTGCTTGGAGTAATAAAAAATTGGTAGAGATAAGAGCACCAAAAGCTACAAGACCTTGGCAACACGTACTAGAGCCATTAAGTGGGTATTTGAATTTAGGTGCAGAACTTTATGCAAACAATAGTTTACATGGAGAAGCATTTAACTTTGGTCCAAGAGCTGAACAAAATCATACAGTTGAAGAGTTACTTGTAGATCTAAGTAAATATTGGGATTTTAAAAATCTTAATGATGCTTATAAAGTGACTGGAAATATACCATTTCATGAAGCTGGTTTACTTAAGCTTAACTGCGATAAATCACTTTTTTATCTTAAATGGCAAGCAAATTTAGAGTATAATGACACTATTAAATTTACGAGTGAGTGGTACTATGATTTTTATAAAACAGATAAAAATATTTTAGATAAAACTTTAGAACAAATAGATGAATATGAAGCGATGGCAAAAAATAAAGGTTTAAAATGGACGGAGTAATTTTAACTCCACTTAAACAAATACATCATCCTAAAGGTGATATTTTTCATGCTATGAAAAAAAGTGATGATGGATTTGATGGATTTGGTGAAGCATATTTTTCTACTATTAATCAAGATGATATCAAAGGATGGAAAAAACATACCCAAATGATTTTAAATCTAGTTGTGCCAATTGGTGAAATAGAATTTGTAATATATGATAAAGAATCAAAAAAGTTTTTTATTACAAAGCTTTCTCATAATAACTATAAAAGATTAACAGTAAAAGCTGGACTCTGGGTTGCTTTTAGAGGAATTGGAAAATATAATATGCTTTTAAATTTGGCAAGTTTAGAACATAATCCAAATGAAGCAATAAATATAGATTTAGGCGAGATAAAATATGAATGGTAAAATAAGACTTTCAAAATCATCAATTTCACAAGCTGAAAAAGAAGCTGTATTAAAAGTTCTTGATAAAGAGTATCTTGGTATGGGTGAAGAGGTAAGATTATTCGAAGAGAAAATTAAGCATTATCTTCAAACAAATATGGATGTAGTTTGTGTAAGCACTGGCACATCTGCTCTTCATTTAGCATTAAGTGCTTTAGGGCTAAGAGAAGGAGATGAAGTTTTAGTTCCATCTTTGACTTATGTAGCTTCATATCAGGCTGTTTCTGCTACTGGGGCTAAGCCTATATCTTGTGAAGTCAATGCAAGTACCCTTTTTATAGATGTTAATGATGCAAAAGCTAAAATAACAAAAAATACAAAAGCAATCATGCCTGTTCACTATGCTAGTAATTCACAGGGAATATGCGAAGTTTATAAATTAGCAAAAGATTTTAATCTAAGAGTTTTAGAGGATGCTGCACAAGCTTTTGGAAGTAAAAGAGATGGTGAAATAGTTGGAACAAATGGAGATATTATTTGTTTTAGTTTTGATGGTATTAAAAATATTACTTCAGGAGAAGGTGGAGCTATACTTTCAAGAGATAAAGAATTTATCCAAAAAGTACAAGATGGAAGACTTTTGGGTGTAGAAAAAGATACAGATAAAAGGTATTCAGGACAACGAAGTTGGGATTTTGATGTGAGTAATCAAGGCTTTAGATACCATATGAGTAATATTATGGCAGCTATTGGACTTGTTCAGATTGATAGACTTGAAAGTTTTAAAATTAAAAGACAAAATATTGCAAAAAAATATGTAGAGAATTTTAAAGATATAGAAGAGATTCAAACTTTAGATTTTAATTTTGATGAAGTTTTACCTCATATCTTTGTCATTAAATGTAAAAGAAGAGATGAGCTAAGAGAGTATTTAATAAATAATAATATTGAATGTGGAATTCACTATAAACCAAATCATTTATTGAGTAAATATAAAATCGATACAAGTTTAGTTATAACTGAAAGGATATATGAAGAAATCTTAACATTACCATGTCATTTTGATTTGATGGATTATGAACAGCTAATAGTAATAAATAAAATAAAAGGATTTTATAATGCCTAAAATTTCAGTTTTAATGAATTGTTATAATGGTGAAAAATATCTGAAAGAAGCAATAGATAGTGTTTTTGTCCAAACTTTTACTGATTGGGAAATTGTATTTATAGATAACTGTTCAATTGATAATAGTGCAAAGATAGCAAAAAATTATGGAGATAAAATTAAATATTATAAAACTGAAGAAAATATTCCATTAGGTGGGGCAAGAAATTTTGGATTAAATTATTGTAAGGGTGATTATATATCTTTTTTAGATACAGATGATATTTGGCTACCTGAAATGTTGGAAGAACAGCTAAAAGCTATCGAATCCAATAATTATGCTTTAGCTTATGCAGGACAAGTTGAAATTAATATAAATGGGGACAAAATAGGAGAGATTATTCCAATTTTTAAAGAGGGATATATTTTTGATAGATTATTATTGCAGTTTGATATTCCAATTGTATCAACAATATTGAGAAAAAGTGCTTTAGCTAAGAGTAAATTAAATTTTGATAAGAATGTATCAGCATCAGAAGAATATTGTCTTTTTTTGCAGTTAAGTATTGATAATAAGTTTATAGTAATACCTAAAGCATTAGTTAAGTATAGAATTCATGAGAATGCATTGACAAATAAAACAATATCAAAATGGGCAGATGAAAGACGGTATACATTAAATAAAATAATAGAAGAAAATGAAGGGATAGAAGAAAAATTTAATACACAATTTAAAGAAGCTTTTGCAAGAGCGGCATATTATGATGCTCAGTATTTAGCAAGTATAAATGAAAAATTTAAAGCATTTAAAGTTCTTTCAAAATATGCTTTTTTAGATAAGAAATATTTTATATTAAGTTTAATTTTATTATTTCCATCATTCGTTTGGAAAAAAATACAACAAATTAAATATGGACGAAAAATTTAAATGCAATTTAAAATAAGTCTTTATGATATATTACTTAGTTTATTGTTTTTAATGCTAATAACAATATTTACAATGTCTTATACTACTCATAGTTATGTTATTTTTTTATTTATGTTATTTGTAGGTTTAATAAAAATTGCTAAAAATAGAATTCTAGCAAAAACAAATATTAGTTTAATTGCAAGTCTTTTTTTATTAGTATGGTTATATGGTTTTCTACTCGGCTTATTTAATAATAAAATTGATTATGTTATAGCTAATTTTGCAGGTATGGTATTATATTTACTTTATTTTGTGTTTTCTAGTTTTAAATTTTCTAAAAATGATATAATTAAAATTTTAATTTTAACTTCAATAATTAATGTTCTTGGTTCAATTATTTATTGGATTTATCAATTTATCAATTTAGATAATATCCAGAATTATGCAATGACTACTGGACAAGTAAGATTATACTACTTTTTAAATATGTCTACGTATTACATACTTTTGATATATACTTTTAGTTTAATAATTATGCCTATTAAATATAAAATTGAGTATTATAAGAACGTTTTTAATATTTTTAATCAAAAAATTTATAGTATATTATTCTTTTTATTAGCTTTAATAGCTATTTTGTTATCTGCTTCAAAAGGTTTTGTTTTAGGATTTATTATTTTAATGACTTTATCTTTTTTGATGTTAAATAAAATTTATATATTTAAAAGAATTACTAATAAAAAAATTATTTATGTTTTTGTTTTTTTATTAATTAGTTTACCTATTCTTTTTATGTTAAATTATGAAAAATTATTTACGATGATTTTTTCAAGTGAAGATTTAGGTAATCAAGTGAGATTTGCACAATTTTATGTACTTTATAATGATTTAACTTTTTTTGGAAAAGGATTAGGTGCAGAAGTTTCAAATAATTTTGATGGAAATACTTATGGCTTTGAATTAAGTTTTGTAAATATTTTTCATAAATTTGGAATAATGGGTATTTTATTAATTATTGGGTATCTAATGACATTTTATTACATATTTAAAAGATTCAAAAAAAATAAGCTTAGTAGTTTAATTGCATTATCTTGTATGGGATATTTATTACCCTCTATTGGAAATCCAATACTTTTTGCTCCAACAAATGTAGTATTACACGTGTGTGCATTATTAATTTTAGATAAGAAGGATGAATAAAATGTTGTTCAAAAATAAAACTCTACTAATAACAGGTGGAACAGGTTCTTTTGGAAATGCAGTTTTAAGAGGGTTCTTAAATACAGACATAAAAGAAATCAGAATTTTTTCAAGAGATGAAAAAAAACAAGATGATATGAGAAAAATTTACAACAACGATAAATTGAAATTTTATCTTGGTGATGTACGAGATGTGAACTCTGTAAAAGATGCTGTAAGAGGTGTTGATTTTATTTTCCATGCAGCAGCATTAAAACAAGTTCCTTCTTGTGAATTTTATCCTATGCAAGCTGTCCAAACAAATGTTATAGGTACTGAAAATGTTTTAAATGTAGCTATTGAAGCTGGTGTAAAAAAAGTAATAGTTCTTAGTACTGATAAAGCTGTTTATCCTATCAATGCAATGGGTGTAAGTAAAGCTATGATGGAAAGAGTTGCAGTTGCAAAATCTAGAAATCTTGATGATAATGAAACTATGATAGCTTGTACTAGATATGGAAATGTTATGGCAAGTCGTGGTTCAGTTATCCCACTTTTTATAGATCAGATAAGAGAAGGTAAGACTATCACTATTACAGATCCTGCTATGACTAGATTTATGATGAGTTTAGATCAAGCTGTTGATTTAGTAATTTTTGCTTTTAAAAATGGTGTAAATGGCGATATATTTGTACAAAAAGCACCAGCTGCTACTATAGAACTTTTAGCAAATACTTTAAAAAATATGCTTAATAAACCAGAACATGAAGTAAAAGTAATAGGTACGAGACATGGTGAAAAACTATATGAAACACTTCTTACAAAAGAAGAGATGGTAAAAGCCATAGATATGGGTGAATACTATAGAATACCTTCAGATAATAGAGATTTAAATTATAATAAATTTGTAGAAGATGGAGAGGAAGTAGTTACTCAAGCAGGTGAATACCACTCTCATAATACACAT
>JAHIWE010000122.1 GCA_018816105.1 bacterium
AAAAAAAGAAAAAGGAAAACATTTTGACCCAAGCTTAGTGAATATATTTTTTGATAATTTAGATGAATTCTTAAAAATAAGAAATAAGTATAAGGAAAATTAACTATTCTTTTTTAAAAACTAAATTTTTCAAAGCTTTTTCTTCATCAATTGCAGGAAAAGTATCAAGATTTTTTAATCTTTTTTCAAAAGTAAAATCGCTTGCAAACTCGCAAAAAATATTTTTTATAAAACTTGTATCAAGTTCTGGTGCATTTAAACAAGATAATACTACACATTCTTGAGCTGCTAATTCACCTAGTCTTTTTATGATTTTTTCATAATCCCTAGTAGCTGCAAAGCTTCCTTTTTGAAATGATGGAGGATCAATAATTACAATATCATATGGCCCTTCTTTTTTTATACGATTCCATGATTTCAAAATATCATAGGGCATAAATTTTACTTTTTTTGTATCAAGACTATTTATACGATGGTTTTCTCTTCCTATTGTTAAAGCTGATTTTGACATATCTACATTTACTACTTTTGAAGCTCCTGCACTAATTGCAGCTACACTAAAAGCACATGTATATGAAAAAAGATTTAGTACATTTTTATCTTTACAAATATCTTGTATAAATTCTCGCCCTATTTTCATATCAGAAAAAATTCCTATATTCTGATTTGAAAAGTTTATATTGTATTTTAAACCATTTTCAATTGCAATTGCACTTTGAGGTAACTTTCCTCTAAAAGCTTCATTCATATTTTCTTTTAAATATCTTCTTTGAATTATTAAGCTTTTAAAACCCTTTGTAGCATAAATTTCATCAAATACTTTTATTAGACTTGCTTCTATTTTTTCATCAATTTTCTCAAAAAGAGTAACCAACAAAATGTCATTTATACTATCAACAACTAAATAATTAAAATCTTCATAAAAATTACCACGTCCATGAAAAACTCTTTTAAATTCAACACTTTTATTTTCTAAATTACTTAATATAATCTCTTTTAATTTATCTATATTTATATCATTCTTCAAACTTATGCTCTTTTACTGAAATTATTTTATATTCATGATAATTATCATTTATATTAAATTCAAATTCATCATCTATATTTTTACCAATTAAGGCTCTACCAAATGGTGATTTATTTGATATCTTATTTTCATTTGGATTTGTTTCATGGGTTCCAAGTATTATAAAAGTTTTTAACTCATTTGTATCTAAATCTTCTATTACAATTTGTGAACCAAAGTTCGCCCTATGATGTGGAATCAAAGATATATCTATGACTTCACTATTGTTTATAATTTTATCAAGAAATCGAAGTCTTTTATCTGTATTTCTTATTTGCTCTTTTGCAGCTATATATTCAGCATTTTCGCTTCTATCACCTAATTGTGCTGCAATTTCTTTTTCTTTTACCCAATAGCTTTTCTGTTTCAATAAAACTTTAAACTCTTCTACTATCTTTTCATAACCATTTTTTGTAATCAAATCTTTTTGCATAAATTAAACAATACCATCCTCTTGGATTTTTTTATAACTCAAAATAAGAGAATATTAACATATAATAATCATCATCTTAATTAATAATAACTATTTAACAATTAGTTAATTATTTTAAATATCAATTCTTTTAAAATAGTTTAAATTTATAAGCAATTATTACACGATTTTTCACTATGATTCCGAAAATTATTTACCTTTTTTAAACAAGGATTATATTGCTATTTAACTCTTATGAATTCTTATTCTTATTTTTACCAATAAGCTTTTTAATATACTTTTATTTAAATACAAAAAAACTAGTTACTGCTTCAAAAGTATTTTTAGTTATAGCATCTTTAGTGTTTTACTCATGGTGGAATGTTATATATTTACCTTTAATTTTAGGAAGTATGCTTTTTAACTTTTTTGTGGGACAATCCCTTGGAAGAAAAAAAACAAAAGCTATGCTTACCTTTGGTATTTTAGGGAATGTGGCACTTCTTGGATATTTTAAATATACAGATTTTTTTATAGCAAATTATAACTGGGCATTTACTAAAGATGTAAATTTATTACATTTAGCACTTCCTTTGGCTATTAGTTATTTTACCTTCCAACAAATAGCTTTTTTGGTAGATTCATATAGAGGTGAGACAAAAGAGTACAACTTTTTAAACTATGCACTTTTTTTAACATTTTTCCCACAACTTTTAATGGGTCCAATTATGCACCACAAAGAGATAATTCCTCAGTTTCAAACAAGATGGAAATCTTTTATAAAATGGGAAAATGTAGCTTTAGGTCTATTTATATTTGCAATTGGGCTTGCAAAAAAAACACTACTTGGTGATCCCCTTACAGATTATGCACAATTTGCCTTTGATAATGCACAAAAACTATCATCTGTTGAAGCTTGGTATGCTTCTATTTCTTATGTATTATCTTACTATTTTGACCTTTCAGGATATGCTGATATGGCTGTTGGTATTGGAAAAATGTTTAATATTGATATTCCAAAAAACTTCAACAGTCCATATAAGGCACGAAATTTTGCTGATTATTGGAAAAGATGGCATATAACGCTTTCTAGATTTTTAGGTGATTATATTTATAAAAGTTTAGGTGGAAATCAGAAACTTGCTGTTGTAATGTATATGAATATTATGATTACATTTTTTGTAAGTGGATTTTGGCATGGAGCTGGTTGGAACTTTGTTGTTTGGGGATTATTAAATGGTACTTTTGTTGTAATGGCACATATGATGAAAAGAGCAAATCTAAGTATGAATCTTTATGTTGCTTGGTCTTTGATGTTTATGGGACTTATTTTAACAAGAATTCTATTCGTTTCAAATGACTTTGCTGATGCTTGGTATGTGGCAAGTACTTTATTTGATATTTCAAATTTAAGATTTTCAGGTTTATATTATATAGATCCATATATGCAAAGTTTTTATATAATTTTAGCTTTAGGTCTTGCAGTTGGCGCTAAAAACAGTATGGAAATTGCTGAAAACTTTAAACCAAATACAAAATATATGTTTTATACAATAATACTTTTAACAGCTTCTTTATTCACTTTTTCAAGTGCAAAAGAATTCTTGTATTTCCAATTCTAAGGACAAAAGATGAAAAAACAATATAAAAAATACTTTATTTTATCTATTTTACTTACTCTTTTTCTTTTTGGATTGGGAATTGCAATTAGATATATAATTGACCCTGTTGGAATCAACAACAAGTTTAATTTTGGCCTTTATAAAGATGTAGCTCTTGCATATAGAGTTCAAAAATTTGTAGAATTAAATAAATTTAAACCAAATACGATAATACTAGGCGGAAGTAGAGCTCACTATTTAAATCCAAAAGATTTAGAAAAATATACACATGATAAGGTTTATAATCTAGGACTTACATACTCAACACTTGAAGAACAATACTATTTTTTAAAGTATTCAATTGAGCATTTTGAGATTAAAAACGTAGTAATTGGATTAAATTTATATCCATTTAGTGAAAAACTTGAAGATAATTCTAGCGATTTTGATAAAGATTTATTTGAAGATGGTTTTACTGTTTTTAAACAAATCAAACACTATCTTGATTTACCTTTATATAAATATTTAAAATATGCCTATGAAAACGAGTACACAGAACCTTTTTATAAAGATGGAGCAATTACAGCATATCATCAAAGTATTGTATTAAAAAATCATTCATGGGAAGAAAGAAAGAAAAATTCATATGATGGCTATTATAAAAAATATACAGAATACTTAGAATGGGGAGAAAGTGGCCTTGAGTATTATAAAAAAATGGTTCAATTATGTAAAGACAATAATATTAACCTAAAAGTATTTACAACAGCAGTTCATGTATCTCAAATTGAAATATTAGAAGATTTAAATAAAATGGATATCTTTTATAAATGGAAAGAAGAATTAGGCAAAATTACTCCATATTATGATTTTATGACAAAAAATAGTGTTACGAAAAATGATAATAATTATATTGATACCTCTCATCTAAAACAAGAATTTGGATATTTATATTTTGCTAAAATGTTTGATGATAAAACAGTTTTAGTTCCAGAAGACTTTGGGATTTTAATAAAAAATTAAAATTCCAGATTTCACTTCTTTATAACTTTATATTTTTTTCTTAATCTTGCATAATCATAAAAATCACTTAATATTAAATATTTCATTTGAACATCTTGAAATTTTTTTACAAGCATAAAATTCCCTTCATTAAATAAAACAATATCATGAATAAACTCTTTTGGATAATCAAGCTTTTCTTCTTTTATTGAAGGAAAACACTCCATAAAATCTAAAAAAAGAGCATTTATTATTTCCTCTTTTTCTTTTGTGCTATCTGTTAGAAAATCTTTTACGGTTTCAAACTCTTGGCAAATTTCAATTAAACATTTGTGCATAAGTCACCACTTGAACAAGTATTTATTTTTTTATTATTACAAACAGTTTTTTCATAAAATATAAAAATACTCATAAGCTCTCTTTTTAAAGATTTACATGCAATTTTTATACCTTTACACTAAAAGCAGAGATATTGTATACTTATACAAAAAATAAGGAATTGATTTGCCATATATAAAAAAAGAGTTTAAAACTATAAAAGGAAAAAATATTGAGGATTTTTTAAATCAAGATATAAAAATAGACTCAAAACTACTTTTAACTCTTTTAGAAAAAGGCAAAATTACTGATGAGAATAATAAAAGACTTCAAAAAAATCAAATTATAAAGTCAAATTTTATTTATATAATAATCTTTGAACCACAAACAAATGGTTTAAAACCACTTTTTGATTCTTTTCATTTTGCCATATTTGATAAACCAAGTGGAATTATGGTTCATCCTTCAAGCCATCAAATTGGTATTTATACCCTTTTAGATGAAGTAAAGTATTATTTAGGAGAAAAAGCCTCTTTAGTTCATAGAATTGATGCTGAAACTTCAGGATTAGTTCTTGTTTCAAAAAATCCTTTTAGTGATATGATTTTAAAAAATATGTTTGAAGAAAAACTTTATAAAAAAAGATATAAAGCATTAGTGCAAGGTGAAATAAAAGAAGAATTAGAAATAAATACTCCAATTACAAATGATACAGGTTTAATAAAAATAAAAATGAAAACAGATAAAAAAGGAAAAGAATCAATAACTATTATAAAACCTATCTTTTATGATAAAAAGACAAATCAAACTTTAATTGAGGCTATTCCACTTACAGGAAGACAACACCAAATAAGAGTTCATTTAAACTCAATAGGACATAAAATAATAGGTGATCCACTTTATGGTGTAGATGAAAAATTCTCAAATAATTTTTTAAACAATAAAATATCAGAAGAAAAAAGGTATAAAGAAGTAGGAAATCATCGACTTATGTTACAAGCTGACCAACTAGAGTTTGAATTCCTAAATAATATTTATAATTTTAAATCAAAACAAGTTTTTTAATGAAATACCAAGTACAATAAACTCAAAATATAAATTTTAGGAAATTTATGAATAATAAAGAACAACAAATATTAAAATTTATCAAATATACACCATCTGCATTTATTCTTGTACTATCAATAATAATAACACTTTTTTTTTATTTTGAAAATAAAGAAACTTTTTTAAAAGAAAAAGAAGATATTAAAAATAATTATATATTAGAAAATAAAAACCTAATAAAAGAAGAAGTAAATAGAGTTTATGATTTTATTCTTAAATTACAAAACTTGACAGAAATAGAATTAAAAAACTCAATAAAAAGTAGAGTTTATGAAGCTCATACAATAGCAAATTCAATTTATAATAAATATAAAAATCAAAAATCAAAAGAAGAAATATTTGAACTTATTAAAACAGCATTAGAAGATATAAGATATAACGATGGTCGAGGTTATTTTTTTATAATTGATAATAAAGCAGTTAGTTTACTTCAACCTTCTATTAAAGGGTTTGAAAATAAAAATCTATTTGAATATGCAGATAAAAAAGGTTATAAATTTATGCAAACTATTGTAAAGACAATAGAAGAAAAAACAGAAAGGTTTGATCAATATTATTGGAAAAATCCAAGTAGTTCCGAAAGCAGCTCAAAAAAAATATCTTTTTATAAATATTTCGAACCTTTAAATATTGCTATTGGAAGTGGAGAATATGTTGAAGATTATGAAAAAGAAATTAAACAAAAAGCTCTTGATTATATAAATTTAATTCGTTTTAGAGAAAATGGTTATATTTTTATTATAAATTATGATGGAATATTTTTAAGTCATATTAGACCTGAATATATAGGTAAAGAAGCAATTACAAATAATGATACAGTGGACATAAAAAATGTTATTAACGATTCAATTCAAATTTCAAGACAAGGAGAAGGATATTATTCCTACATACAAAACAAAAAGCCTGATACAAACTTGCCTACACATAAAGTTAGCTTTTTAAAAGGATTAAATAATTGGGAATGGATGATTGGAACTGGATTCTATGAAGATGATATAAATGAAGTTATTGAACAAAAAAAAGCACAACTAGATAAAAATTTTGCTATTTATGTTAAAAATATTTTTATATTATCAATATTTTTAACCTTAATACTCTTAGTTATCTCAAAATATGTATCAAAATTTTTAGAAAATAAATTTGATGAATATAAAAAAGAGTTAAAAAAGAAACAAAGTATCTTATATCAACAATCAAAAATGGCAGCAATGGGTGAAATGATAGGAAATATAGCTCATCAATGGAGACAGCCTTTATCTACAATTAGTACCAGTTCTACAGGACTTATTGCTTGTAAAAATCTTGATGTATTAGAAGATTCTTTACTTCTTGACTCTTTAAATAAAATAAATAATTCAGCTCAATATTTATCAAATACCATTGATGATTTTAGAAACTTTTTTAATCCAAATAAAATTAAAAATGAATTCTCACTAAAAAATAGTATTAAAACTACATTTGAGTTAATTTCAGCTCAATTTAATGCTCAAAATATTCATATTATCAAAAATATTGAAGATATAAGAGTATGTAGTTACGAAAATGAATTAATCCAAGCTTTAATAAATATTTTAAATAATGCAAGAGATGCTTTAAAAAATAAAGGAAATGAATTAGATAAAAGATTAATATTTATTGATATATTAAAAAAAGATAAGAATGCAATAATTAAAATAAAAGATAATGCAGGAGGGATAAATGATAAAAATATAAAAAAAATATTTGAACCATACTTTACAACAAAACAAAAATCTGAAGGTACTGGTATTGGATTATATATGACTCAAGAGATTATTGTAAAACATTTAGGAGGGGAAATTAATGTTTCAAATAAAAGCTTTATTTATATAGATAATTCATATACAGGTGCTGAATTTGAAATTAAACTTCCTATTTTATAAAATATTCTATTAATCTTGATTTATCACATTTTTATTTTTATAAAAAAATTATATATTAAACAAATTTTATAAATATGGTTAATATATGGAAAAACAAAAAAATAGAAGAGAATTTATACAATATTCTACACTAGGAATTTTAGGATTACTAACAGCTGGTGGTGCAATACTAAGTCCACATCTAAAAGCAGATAATTTACTTCTTCGTCCTCCTGGAGCTGTAAATGAGAATGATTTTTTAGCCTTATGTATCAAATGTGGTCAATGTGAACAAGTATGCCCATATCACAGTATTAATCTTGCTGATATAACACAAGGGCATGGTGTAGGGACTCCTTTTATTGATCCACTTAAAAGAGCTTGTTATTTATGTACTGCCCTTCCTTGCGTATTAGCTTGTCCTACAAATGCATTAGATCATATCACGGAAAAACCTCAAGATGTGAAAATGGGAATTGCAGTTTTTAAATACTCAAATAAATGTATTGGAATAAGTTCAGAAGAAGTTACAAAAAAAGATATAGATAGAATTTATACTCATCCTCATATAAATAAACTTGAAAATGACATTTTAGAAAAACTAGAAAAATACGAAGATAAACAATGTACAATCTGTGCAGATATGTGTCCTTATCCAAACTCAATATTAGCTATTGAAATGATAGATGATGATGCAAATAATGGGAAAAGACCTCAAATAAATTCATTATGTGTTGGTTGTGGTGTTTGTGCTGAATTATGCCCAAGTGGAGCAATTATAATTGAACCTAGATTATCCTATGAAGATTATTATATAAAAGGTAAAAGAAATCTATAATTATAATATTTAATTATAATTGATATATATCATTTTATAATATTTTTGTTTTATATAAACTCAAAAAAACAAAAGGAAAATAAATGAAAATTATATTATCACTAATCTTTGTAATCTTAAATATTTATGCAAATGAACTTGTAGATAGCAATACTTGTAAAGGATGTCATCCTACTATTTATAGTGAATTTTATGATTCATCACATAGAAAAGCTTCTATATTTGAAAATAAAGTTCATAAAGGAATGTGGGATTTACATCCTGATAAACAAAAAGAATCATACACTTGTGCAAAATGTCATACCCCAACAGATTTAGAACTTTTAAAAAATCTTGAAGAAAATAAAAAAGCAATGCCAGAAAAAAACAATATACAAACTCAAGAAGCAATATCATGCGTATATTGTCATAGTATTAAAAATATAGAAGAACATACTAGTTCAAATAAAAATATTGCTTCATTAAAAGATAAAGTATTTTATTCGGCAAATGAAAACAATAGAGATCAAAAAAATAAAGAATTTAAAGATGAAGTATCTTTATTTGGAATGATGAAGGAAAAATCAGGCTCACCTTTTCATAAAATAGATTATTCAAATGATAATTTTTATACAGGAAAAATGTGTATGGGATGTCATTCACACTTACAAAATGAAAATAATTTCGATTTATGTAGAGTAGAAGAAAAAGGAGCAAAGAGTGAAGAAACAAATTGTATTTCATGTCATATGCCAAAAATTGCAGGAAGTGCAACATCAATAAAAATCACAAAAGAGCATAGATTTCATGGTTTTGCAAGTGGGAGCAAAAATCAAGATTTATTATCAAAATATATAAAAATAGATTTAAAAGAGAATAAAAATGATTTTGAAATATCTATAAAAAATGAAGCAAGTCATAATCTATTTTTACAACCATTAAGACTGGCACAATTAAAAGTAAATGTTCTAAGAGATGGCAAATATATAGCTCTTGAAACAAAAGAATTTGCAAGAATCATAGGAAAAGATGGAAAACCTACAATGCCTTGGCTTGCTAATTCTGAAATAAAAAATAATATGATAAAAGCAAATGAAAAAAGAATCATAAAATATGATTTTCAAATACAAAAAGATGACAAAATAGAGGTTATTTTTGGCTATTACACTGTTAATCCAAAAATGATTGAAAAATTAAATTTACAAGATGATGAGGAAAGTAAAAAGTTTAATATTATATTTAGTAAATTCTTTTATGCTAAATAAATATTCCTTAGTTATAATCTAATATTAAATAAATATTAGGTTATAAATTATGAATACACTATCAAACGAAAATTTAAAAGAAAAGAATATTAAAGGTGCTTTTTTTGGAGCAATTGTAGGAGATGCTTTATGTTTAGGCTCACACTATGAATATGATGCAAAAAAAATCTATGAAGCTTATGGACAAAAACCAATAGAAAAGTTTATGAGTCCAGGTGAAATGATGGGTGGAGAAACTCATGGAATTGGATGGGGACAAAGAAATTACCATCCAGGAAAAAGTGCTGGGGGAACTACTGATTATGGAGATTATAATATTGTGGTTCTTGAACACTTAGCTGCAACTTCAAATCCTCCTAGAACTTTTTCTGTGCAAGAGTTGATTCCTCATTGGATGAACAGACTTGAAAATGCTTGGGGTTCTTGGATTTGTACAATGACAAAAGAAACATACTCACAAGTAAAACATGGAACAAGAATAGAAAACCTAGGTGGAATATCAAATGCAATGGCAATACGTCATGTGGCAGCTCATGGATACTATGAAAATGAAGATGAGTTAGTTGATGTTGCAAGAAAAGCTATGTTTACTCACAAAGATTTTTCTGCACTTGGTGGAGGTGAGTTTTTT
>JAHIWE010000123.1 GCA_018816105.1 bacterium
CTTTCTCTTTTTTTGGCATAAAGAAATTTCTAAAATCATCAATAGTATGAGACATAAAATCTAAAACTTTATCAGCTTCTTGAATCTTTTGATTCATAGTATTTTCATCTAATGCTTTAATACTTTGCTTAAACTTTATATACATAAGAATAGAAGATAACTCACTTAAAGGCTGTCTCCATTGGTGAGCAATATTACTTATCATTTCACCAAGTGCTATAAATTTTGATTTTTGAACAAGTAATTGCTCTTTTTCTCTGTTTTTTTCAATCTCTTTTTGTACTTTTATCTCTAAAGATTCATTTAGCTCTTCTAGCTCTTTTGCATTTGATTTTACTTTATTTTCATAACTTTTTAAAACTTCATCAATTTTTTGTGAAATTGCAATTGAAATTAAAATTGCAATGGATAAAAACATAATAAATAAAACTACATTTTGAACTACTTGATTCTTGATTTTTACTTTTAAATCTTTCTTTTTCACAGCTATTTCATTTTCAATATCATCTGTATAAACACCAACGGCAATAATCCAATTCCATTTTTCATAATACTTAAAATAAGATAGTTTTTGCTTCACATCGTTTGAATCAGGTTTTTTATAGGCATACTTTGTAAAGGATTCATTATGAATTCTAATATCCTTTAAGAAATCTTCTCTAAATTTTTTACCATCAGCATCTTTATACTCTGTTGATATTAAAGTTCCTACTAAATCAGGTCTATTTGGATTTACCATTAATTTTGCAAAATTATCTCCACCTTGCATATTTTTCACTTCATATACAAAGAAATAATTACTTTTATTCTCTTCAAATGTAATATTATTTAATAATCTAACAGCATCTAATTTTAATTCTTCATCAGATAAATTTGATTTTGCTATATTATAATTTAAAATATCAATTACAGTATTTACATCTTTTTTTAATGTCTTTTTTTTATTTGAGTAATATTCTCTTTCAAATTTATCCATTTCAACGTCAAAATTATCATAAGTATTGTTTACGTAAAAGTAAGATATGGCACATATCATTGATGTCATAATTATTATAAATGTAAATATTATTATTTTAGATAAATTTTTTTCTGTTATTAGATTCAAATGGGCCTTTCTTAACCTTAATTTGCTATCATAACATAAATTTTCATAAGGATTCGAACTATAATGCAAAATGATTTTATAAATAAACTTAATGCATTTTCTGTTTTATACGTGGAAGATGAAGATGGCATTAGAAATAATATTGAGCAAATTTTACAACATCTATTTAAAGAGACAAATAGTGCAAAAAATGCTAGTGAAGCTTATATAAAATATCTAGAATTTAATCCTGATTTAATAATTACAGATATTAAAATGGGAGCTGAAACAGGTATTGAGCTAATAAAGAAAATTAGAAAATCAGATTCAAAAACAAGAATCATAATAACCTCAGCACACACAGATTTAAACTATTTACTAGAAGCAGCAGAACTACATTTAGTAAAATATATAGTAAAACCTATGACTCAAGATAAACTTATGGAAGCTTTAGAAGCTTTTATAAATACTTATGATGAAAACAAAATATATAATCTATCTTTAAATTGGATTTTTGATTATAAAGAAGCTATTGTTTCAAATGGAAATGAAGTATTTAATTTAACCAAAAAAGAGAATGCCTTTTTAAAGCTACTTATTACAAAAAATAGACTTATTAGTTATGAAGAATTAGAAAATAGTATTTGGGATGAAGACTCAGTAATGACTGCAAATGCCATGAGATTATTTATCAAAAACTTTAGAAAGAAACTCCCCGAAAATTGTTTAAAGAACATTCAAGGAGTTGGATATAAACTAGTTAGAGATTAGTTTTATATCCTCTTTTTTTTCTTCTTTTTTATAGTCATTATTTATATCTGATTTACTAAGTTCATCAAGTTTTATAAAATAAGCATGTCCTAAATAAATAATATAATAAACAGCTGTAAAAAGTGTAGCAAAGGGAATCATTGAAATAAAATACAAAAATAGTGTTCTTAACCTAAAATTATTCCCCTCTTTTGAATATATCTCTTTATACTCTTCTTTACTTAGAATAGTAGAACTAACATCAAAATTTAAAAGTTTATGGAAAAAGTAATACAAAGGTAAAGCAAATGCAATTATGTTTAACACAGGTACAAAATAAATAGGTATTAAAACAATAAATAAAACTATCATAACAAGTCCACTTTTAACCATTACCCATAAAGGTGATAACAAACTTCCATGTCCATGTAATTTTAGATGTGAATAATATCTTTTATGTAATATGCTCAAAATCATAGGAGTTAAAAATCCAATTACTACTATTGATAAAATTACAGATGCTTGAAGTACTATTACCGTTCCAATTGTATAAAGTAAGAATCCAGCTATCCAAGATGTAAATGAATATTTGAATAAGAATACTATAAAATAAGTAGCCCATACAAAATAAAAAGGTGCATTTTCATCAATTACTACTTCTTGTCCATTTTGTGATGCTGCTGCTATTTCTTGTAATGAAGTAATTCCAAAATCAGCTGCTGCAAAAAATAGCATATACAATATTACCATTGTTACAATCAGTGGAACTAATGCAATTTTTAACATTGAACTTGTAAAAAAATCCTTTATACTTTTTAATATAATTTCTATTTCGTTCATATTTATCCTTTACTTATCAAATCGTGTTCTATATTCACACTTTTGACATAACTCTTCAACTACAATACTTTTTCTAAAGCCTGATTGAATATCTCTTACTCGTTTGGAGCTCAATATATCCTTTAGTTGTGTATTATTTGTATTACCAAGATTTATACATGCATTTTGATCTAAACAACAAGGAACTACATCACCATTTGTAAGTACTCCAAAATGTGAATCTAAACCATAACAAAAACCTTTTGTACCTAGCACTTCATTTTGTAAACTTGGCCAATTAAAATACTCATCAAAGTTAAAAAATATCTTTCTATCAATTCTTATATTTTTAGGACGTTCTTTATAAACTTCTTCTATATTTATATTTGTATTAAATGTTTCATTTATTTTGTCAAAGACTTTTGTATTAAACTCTTTTGCACTTTTTTCTTCATCTAAATTCCAGATTCTAAAATTTATAAAATACTCATGTTTTTGCTCTTGTGCAAACTTTACAAAATCTAAAATAGGATTTAAATACTCATCTAAAGATTTTTTATGTGAATTCGCATTATATGAGTTTATTGAAAAATTTATTTGTTTTATTGTTGGATTCATCAAAGCTTCATAGTGTTTTTTATTTATATTATTAGCTGTTGTTGTGATATTTACTTTTAATTCATGTTTTAAACTAATATTTAAATACTCATGTAAATTTGATAAAACAAGAGGGTCACCAACTATGTGATAAGCTAACTCTTTTGTATATGGTTTTAACTGTGCATTTATATCATCAAATTTTTCTAAGCTCATTGTTCCATTTGGAAGGATTTTTGGAGGACAAAATGTACATTTTAAATTACAAATATTTGTTATTTCTATATGTACTTTTTTAAATTTTTTTATAATATTTTCCTTTTTTGAATTTTGAAATTGTACCTAATACTTGATAAATATAATGAATAACTAAATAGAGTTTATATATAATCCGCATTACTATTAAAAAAGGTGAAAATATGGAAATGATTCTAAATGAAAATGATTTAGTTATTGGTGCTAGATTTGAAAATGGAACTATTCAAGATTATATTGATGATTATAAAACTTATGGACTTGTAAGAATTGAAGATTCAGTTGCAAATTGGTTTTTATTCAATAAAGATGAAAGCGATAGAGATTTACAAAAATTATATAAAAAAGTATTAAAAACTAATCACTTTATAAAAGATGACTTTGGAGAAGAAATCGTTATTTTCAATAAAGTAGGAGATAAAAGCTATGAAGAGTTTATCTTAAAAATCGATGAATATTTAGGTGATGAATTAGGAAGTTTTATTTAGTCAATAAATAATTTAGTATAAATTTTATCAAAGTTTTGAACCGAAGAAAAGTTGAAATCCTCTTCTTTTTCTTTTGTCCAATATAAATACTTATTTCTAAACTTATTATTATCAACTAAAAAAGAGATTTTAAATGCACTTGCAATTATAGTATTTGTATGTTTATCCAAAAATCTAAACTCATATTTTTCAATATATTTTGAAAAGAACCCCTCTTTTAATCTTTTTGAAACCATAAATCTAGCTTCTTCATTGTCATTAGCAAGTAAAGAGTCATTATATTTATATGCATTTAAATATACTCTTTGAGTATTATAAATATATTTATTAAATTTATATGTATAAGTTGAAATATCAATAAATTTATCCACATAATTTTCATGAACTCTTGATATCTCATTTCGTTCAATTGAACTTAAACTTGTTGAATACTTCAAAGGATAAACATAAACACCAAGCATTGATAAGCTTTCTATTTTTCCATCTTCATTTTTACTGGGATATTTATATATTTTTGAATCCATTTGAGTTAACTCATAATAGTTTCTTATAGCAAACTTTAAAAAAAAATCATAATAAGCAATACTTAATAATGAGAATAATAAAACAAGAAATATCAAAGAACTTTTTAATATTTTTGAAATTATGAAACTCACAAAAAAGCAAAAAGATATAAATGATAAATTTGCTGGTATAAATAAAAAACTATCAGGAATTACAAACTCTAAAGATGGCATTAAAAAACCTATTTAAGTAAATAAGGTAAATCTCTTTTTAAAGACTCTAATAAATCTTCATTTAAAAAGAATTTTGCATAATCTTCTTGCTTACTATAACAATAAGCACATACATATCTGTTCTTTTTTATTAACTCAACTGATTGCTCTAAAGCACTTTGTAAACTTTCATTACTTATATAATATTCGTACATTGCAATTAAAGAAATATTATCAATATTCTCTTTTACAAATACAACATTATCTTGCATAAACTCTATTACATTTTCATTATTTGATTTTATATTTAAAAAAGCTTCTTTAACATCATCAAATCTCATATCAAATTTAGCACCAACTAAAAGTAACTCTTGTAAATTAACTAAATCATTTTGTTGAAAATAATATTGTAATAATAAATTTAAATAATGCTCTTGAATATCACTATCATAATCTTCTATAAAATCAAAAACCTCTTGTGCATTATTTATTTTATTTGTTTGTATTAATGTATCATGTATTACGGCTACTTGACCAATTATTTCATGTATTTTATCGCTCATTAAAGAGTCCTTATTATTTGTTTATTTAGATTATATCTAAATTATATTTTATGATAATTAGATTTGTAGTTTCATAGTGGAAGTGCAAAGTATAAGAAGATTTATTATTAAGTTTCTAGATCTTTATATGTTAAAGAATATTTAAATTTAGTAAAAAAAGATTTACCATTTAAGTATTATGAAAGAAATAAGTAATTAAAATATCCAAATCCAAAATTAAGCAAATTCCAAGTCTTGGAATGACAATTATGCTTTTCTCTTGTCTTATACTGCTTTATTCGGAAAACTATTATTTAGGTTTTTCATGAATCGAAACAAAAAAATTCTAATTTTAAGTCATTGTATCTTAAATATTTCTCAAATGCTTTTGTTTAATACAAAACAAATGGGATTAAATCAAAGTCAAACCTTTAATCTAACTTTATCAAATAAGTTATCATCCCTGTGGAGGATGTATTTCACTTTATCTAAGAAGAAACGCTTTATCTGAAATAAGTAATTTCTATAAAGAGATA
>JAHIWE010000124.1 GCA_018816105.1 bacterium
AGAGCAAGAGATGATAAAAATTGAAGATAAACAAAGAAACATAATTTTTAGAATTGACAAAGAGGTAAAATACGAAAAAATAATTGAGATTTTAGAAATATTACAAAAACATCAATTATTTAACATTTCTTTGATTACGGAAAATAATCCAAAGTAACTATAATAGTTACTTTGAAATTAACTACAACACTTATATTGTAATCTCTTTAATATCAGCTATATTTTTAAATCCTTGATAAACAAGTCCTATTAAATTTTTTCTATTTGTTTTTATTGCTTCATTTTCGTGATTAACAAAAACATTATCAAAGAAGTTATCTAATTGAGTTTTCAAAGAAAATAGTGCTTCTAACTCTTCTTCATATGTTACATATTCTTTTGAAGAAATTTGAGTATATTTAGTGTATAACTCTTTTTCTTCATTGTTTTCAAATAGTTTTTCATCAATAATTAACTCTTTTGAAGTATCAATATCTTTGATAATATTTGCAACTCTTTTAAATGTGGCAACATACTCTTTAAAATTATCACTTTGAACTATTGGATTTAATGCACAAAGTTTTTGAGAAATTTTATAAATATCTGTTTCACCACTTCCTAATACTGCTTTTAAAACAGTTGGATTTACTTCGAAAATCTTAAATAATCTTTCATTGAAAAATTCAACTAATACTTTTTTATCTAAATTCTTGTAATTAACATTTAATTCATCAATGATTTTAGATATATCTATTGGTAATTTATGTTCAATTGCAATTTTCACAATTCCAGCGGCTGCTCGTCTAAGTCCAAATGGATCTTTTGAACCTGTTGGAATTTTACCAACGCTAAATAATCCCATTAAATTATCTAATTTATAAGATAAGGCAACAATTGATGAAAATACATTTGATGGAAGTTCTGAGTCTTCCCCATCTGGTAAATATTGTTCTTTAAGTGAAGTAGAAACTAATTCATCTTCATTTGCTATTTTTGCGTAGTAATATCCCATTAGTCCTTGAAGTTCTGTAAACTCATAAACCATTTCAGACATTAAATCAGCTTTACTTAACATAACAGCTTTTTGTAATAATTCTTTTTCTTCAACTTTGAAAATATCTGACAGATAAGATGCAATTTTTGATTCTCTTTCACATTTATTATACATTGAACCAAGACCTTCAACAAATACTAGTTTTTTAAGACCTTCATTTGATAAACCATTTTTAATATCATTTTTATAGAAAAACATTGCATCAGCAAGTCTTGGTCTTAATACTTTTTCATTTCCTGAAATTATATATCCAAAATCTTCTGTTTTTGAATTTGATACAACGATAAAATTGTTTGTTAGATTTCCATCTTTATAAACAGCAAAATATCTTTGATGTTCTTTCATTGAAGTTACAATTACTTCTTCTGGTAATTCTAAGAATTCAACATCGAACTGCCCTATTAAAGCTGTTGGATATTCAGTAATAGCAACAACTTCTTCTAAAAGTTCTTTATCAATATCAATTTTTACATTATGTCTTTGTTCTATATCTTTCATTTGAGAAAGGATTTTTTCTCTTCTTTCATCTGGATATAAAATAACTCCATTTTTATCAAGTTTACAGAAATAATCTCCAGCAAACGAGTAAGTAAATGGCTCATAAGAAACCATTCTATGAGCAAATGAGAAGTTAGATGATTTAACACCAAATAATTCACCTTCAACTATCTCTTCACCTAAAATAATAGATAAAGATCTAATTGGTCTAATAAAACTATCAGTTCTGCTAGCCCATCTCATAGATTTTCCAAAGTTTAAAGAGTTGATAAATTCATTTATCATACTATTTAATAAATCTTTTGATGAACTTCCTTTAACTTCTTGCTTAAAGTATAAAATCTCACCTTTTCCTTGATCTATTTTATCAAGAGCTGATACATCAACACCACATTTCTTTGCAAAACCTAAAGCAGCACCTGTTGGCTCGCCATCTTTATATGCTATTTTAATAGGTGCTCCAAATTGCTCAACAATTGAATCTTCTTGTGCTACTTGAAACTCTCTATGCCATAATACTAATCTTCTTGGTGTATAAAAGAAGTCAAAATCACATAATAATCTATTTTTTTCTAAAATATCACTCCATTTTTTTTCAATGTTTGGTAATTCATTTAAAAATGGAATAGCTGGTAATTCTTCAACACCAATCTCAATTAATAATGGTTTATTCATTTATTGTATCCTTAGTAGAGTTCTTTCTTTCATTTTCTTCAGCTTTATCTGTATGTTTTTTTATTTGTTGTCTGTTAAAGTTGATTATGAACATAGCAACCATAATTACAAACATTACAAGTATTATTGTGTCTAATATATCTTTCACATTTATCCTAATTTTTATCTAATAAAAGGTTATTATTTTAACTAAAAATCACTTATTATTAAGTAAATCAGCCAAACTAGAACCACCATTCATTGAGGGATTTTTAAATAAATCCTCTTTATTTATATGACACTCTTTACAAGATGCTAAATTTTTATGCTCAAATCTATCTGATTTTATTAATTTATTTTGTGAGTGACAAGAAAAACAATCTCCACCACATTCAGTCATAGTTTCAGGCGTTTTTGTATGACATGAAATACATGAAACTAAAATTTGATGATGTTTTTCTTTTATTGATTCTTTTAAAATTGGATGGCAAGCCATACAATCACCACTACAAGCATAAGAGTATATGCTAAAAACTATAAAAAATAGAATATTCTTAATCATACTTTATTTAATTAAATCCCTATAAATTATTCCATCTATCTCACATTTTGCAATTTGTTCAAACTCTTCATTTGAGTCAATAATTGCCAATATTTTTGAATCATACATATAATTATCAGCTATTTTTTGAAGTTCAATTGCTAACTCTTTTTGAGATATTATATATTTAGCGTTTAAATTATTGCTATAAATTGCTTCTTTTATTGATTTTACAATAACAGCATATGCTAATTCATTTTCAAAACAGTATGATAATAATTCATTGTCATAATAAAATATTATGCTTGAATTTGCTTTTGTATGTTTTATCTCTTCTATATTTGAAATAAAAGAGATATTTTCAAAAGGAACTAGTTTGTCTCCAATAAGTATCATTTAAAGTATTTTCCTTATTTATTTATTAAACACTCTTTTGAACAATAGAATTTACCATTACTCAAAATTGCTTCTTTTTGTGAAACGTAAGTTTTACAACTTGGACATTCCACCATTTCATCTGTTATTTTCTCATTCTTTTTTTTAGTAATATCTTTTTCTCTATTTTTTTTAAATAAAAGAATATAGATTAAAAATATGACTACGACAACAGCTATTACTTTTAAAATCATTATTTAACCTTTGATATAAAGATAGTTTCTATCTTTTCTATTTATTACTTTAAAATTGCTACTTAATTTAGCTATTTCTATTTCATCTTCAATCATAGAACCTTTATAAAATAAATATGAACTATTCTCTTTTTTGATATTTTTAGTGATATCTAAAAGTAAAGAAGTGTTTGTTACAGCTCTTGAAGTTATCAAATCAACACTTAAATCTTTTACTTCTTCTACTCTATTACATAAAACTGTTAGATTATCTAATTTTAAACTGGCTTTTACAAAATTTAAAAAAGAGACTCTTTTAATTCGAGGTTCTATTAAATAAGATTTCACATCTCTTTGTGCCATTGCTAAAATAAGTCCAGGATAACCAGCACCCGTTCCAATATCTGCAAAACTTGGATATTTATCTATAAAAGTCAAAGGATATAAAGAATCTAAAATATTTTCCTCAATATCCTCTTTTGATAGACGACCACTTAAGTTATGAACCCTACCCCATTGTTGTAATAGCTTAATAAAAACTTCACAATCTTTATAAAAATTTTCATCAAAATGAAGATTGTTATTTTCTAGTATTTGTTTTAAACCCATTAAAGCATATGCCCCATTTTTTCTTTTTTTGTAGATAAATATGCTTCATTATATTTATTTGATTTTGTAATTGCTGGAATTCTTTCAATTATTTCAACTCCAAGAGATTCAACATATTGTATTTTTTTAGGATTATTAGTTATTAATTTTAACTTTTTTACTCCTAAATCATTAAAAATATGTCCAACAATAGAGTAATCCCTCTCATCTTCTTTGAAACCTAATTCTAAATTTGCTTGAATTGTATTTCGACCCTGGTCTTGAAGTGCATAAGCATTTACTTTATTTACTAAACCTATGTTTCTACCTTCTTGTCTATGATAAATTACTAAACCACCCTCAAGAGCAATAAACTTTAATGATAAATCTAATTGATTCTGGCAATCGCACTTTAAACTTCCAAGTGTGTCGCCTGTTAGGCATTCTGAGTGTATTCTTACATAAGGTGCATCAAGAGTTTCAAAATCTTGACTCATAATTGCTAAATGTTCTTGATTTCCGTCTTTGTAAGCTTTTATTTTGAATTTTCCGTATTTTGTTGGTAAATTAGCTATATTTGATTGTATTATATTCATATGTATTTAAACCTTAAACTGTTAAAATCGAAAGATTATAACCAAAAGAGGTAAATAGAATGTTTAAACGATTTAGAAGACTAAGAATAAATGAAACTTTAAGAAATTTAGTTCAAGAAACTACAATTACACCTAATGATTTCATATATCCATTATTTGTAAGAGAAGGAAGTGGTATTAAAACTGAAGTTTCTTCAATGCCAGGTGTTTATCAAATGAGTATTGATGAAATATTAAAAGAGTGTGAATATCTTGTAAGTATTAATTTAAAATCAATTATATTATTTGCCATTCCTGATGTAAAAGATTCAGTTGGTAGTGAGTGTTTATGTGGTGAGAGTATCATCTCAAGAACAATTAGAGCTGTTAAAGAGAAGTTCCCAGAAATGTTTGTTGTAACGGATTTATGCTTTTGTGAATATACAGATCATGGACATTGTGGGATACTTGATCCTAAAACTCAAACAGTTGATAATGATAAAACATTAGAAATTTCTGCTCAACAAGCAATAGTTCACGCACGTGCTGGTGCTGATATGATAGCACCATCTGGGATGATGGATGGAATTATTAGCACACTTAGAAATGCTTTAGATGAAAATGGATTCAAAAACCTTCCAATTATGGCATATTCAACTAAATTTGCAAGCGGATATTATGGACCATTTAGAGATGTAGCTGAATCAACTCCATCATTTGGGGATAGAAGAACTTATCAAATGAATCCAGCAAATAGACTTGAAGCTATTGAAGAATCACTTGAAGATGAAAAAGAAGGTGCTGATATACTTATGGTTAAACCTGCCCTTGCATTTTTGGATGTAATTAGAGATATAAGAAATGCTTCAAATCTTCCTTTATGCGTTTATAATGTAAGTGGAGAGTATGCAATGCTAAAACACGCAGGACTTGCTGGTTTAATTGATTATGAAAGAGTTATGATGGAAACTATGATTGCTTTTAAAAGAGCTGGAGCTAATATAATCATTTCATATCATGCAAAAGAAGTTTGTGAGCTTTTAAGAAAACAAAACTAAAAATGAACAATACTTATCAAGAAGCAATCGAAAATTCAAATATAGTATCAAAAACAGATATAAATGGAATTATAACTTTTGTAAATGATGAGTTTTGTAAAATTTCTGGATACTCTTATGATGAACTGATAGGTCAAAATCATAATATTGTAAGACATCCAGATGTTTCTACTTCAAATTTTGAAGATTTATGGCAAACAATACTTTCAAAAAAACCTTTTAAAGCAACTGTTAAAAATCTATCAAAAAATGGTTCTACTGTTTATTTAAATACTACAATCACTCCTATATTAGATAAAAACGAAAATATAGTTGAATTTATTGCAATTAGATATGATGTAACTGCTGAAGTTGAACTCAAAAAAAGCTTAGAAGAAAAAGAAAAAGAGCTTGAGCAGTTAAATTTAAATCTAGAACAAAAAGTAAAAGAGCAAACAAAACAATTAAAAGAGTTAAATAAAACATTAGAAAACAGAGTAAATGAAGAGATTAAAAAAAATGAAGAAAAACAAAAACTTCTTTTTTGGCAATCACGAATGGCAAGCTTAGGTCAAATGTTAGCAAACATAGCACACCAATGGAGACAGCCTTTGACAGAACTTAATCTTACACTTTTTAATATGAAAAAAGCTTCTATAAATAATAATGAAAAAAAAGTGGATGAACTATATAAAGAGAGTAAAACTTTAATTTCAAGTATGTCCTCAACAATAGATGATTTTACAAATTTTTTTAATCCACAAAAAGAAAAAAAGAGTTTTGAAATAAAAGATGCAATAAATGAAGCATTGATAATTTTAAGAAAAGTAATAGAATTAGAAAATATTCATATACAAATAGATGTTCCAATAGATTACAAGGTAATTGGCGTGTCAAACGAGCTTTCACAAGTTGTAATAAATCTAATTCAAAACTCAAAAGATGCATTTATTCAAAATGATATAACAAATAGAACTATTATAATTACACTAAAAGAAGAGCTTATTTTAGATAAAAAATATGCCTTACTTGAGATAAAAGATAATGCAGGTGGAATAAGTAAAGAGAATATTGATAAAATATTTGATCCTTATTTTACAACAAAATATAAAAGTCAAGGAACAGGACTCGGACTTTTTATGTCTAAAATGATTATTGAAAAAAGTTTAGAAGGTGAATTAAGTCATAAAAATATTGATGATGGTTCTATTTTTATCATAAAACTAATATTAGGTTAAAACATGAGTAAAGATTTATTAAAAACACTAAAAA